>NZ_JBMDXJ010000431.1:0-2752 GCF_048594945.1 Pseudactinotalea sp.
GACTGAGATAGCCGCCCTCCCGCGGGATGTGGAGGATGTTTCCGGCTTCGGCATTGATCGCGCACTTGATGCGCCAGTCCGGGAAGTCGGTGTTGACGAGCACGTCCATCACGCCCCACGCATGCTGCGACACATCACCCACGTGATGGCGCCCGATCGCCTCCCGCACGCCGCTCCGCGCACCGTCGCACCCGGCCACGTACGCAGCCCGGATCACCTGCTCCTGCCCCGCCCGCTCCCCCACCACATGACGCACGGTGACCTCGACAGGGCGAGCACCGCCGTCGTGCACCACCAACGAGACGAACTCCACGCCGTAGTCAGGCACGATCCGCGCAGGCCCGTTCGCCGCAGCCTCGGAGAAGTAGTCCAGCACCCGCGCCTGGTTGACGATGAGGTGCGGGAACTCACTGATCTTGAAGCCGTAGTCCTCGGTGCGCGAGGTGCGGATGATGTGCCGCGGGTTCTCGGGGTCGGGACCCCAGAAGTTCATCCAGCCGATGTTGTAGGCCTCGGCCGTGATGCGCTCGGCGAACCCGAACGCCTGGAACGTCTCGACGCTGCGGGGCTGGATGCCATCGGCCTGACCGAGCCTGAGCCGACCCTCGCGGCGCTCGATGATCCGGGTGACCACACCCGGGAACTGCGACATCTGCGCCGCCAGCAGCATGCCGGCCGGGCCGGAGCCGACGATGAGCACGTCGACCTCGTCGGGGAGGTCGGTCGGCCGGTCGATCCCGGTTCCGGCGGCGGGCAGCACGAGCGGGTCGCCCGAGACGTAACCGTGGTGGTGGAACTGCATCAAGCACCTTCTCGACATCGATGTCGCACTCACTCGCCAGCGATCGTATACGACCCTCGGTGCGGCGTAACGAGTGTGTTTCCGGTCCGGTTCCGACCGATGTCCACCGTGTCCTCAGACGCAGAGCTCGCGATGGCTCTTGTGCCACAGCACAAATGTGCGGTCGAGAACGTTGGTGTGAGGCCGGGTGAACGGACCTGCGTTTGTGCGCTTGAGTATGGCAACGGGGCAGAGGCGCAGTCTTTCCCAGTGCCTGGTGCACCGATCCCGATCCTTGGAGGCCAAAGTGAAGTCCCCCCACCGCTCCCGGTCGCACCGCTCCCGTTCCCGCCGCATCGCGGCATCGATCGCGCTGGTCGGACTCAGCGCCGCGACGATAGCCGGCTGTACCACCGATGGCGGTGCAAGCGGTGACGATGCCGGCAACGGCGACGCATCCGACAAGCCCACCCTGGTCATCAGTCTCGACAGTGCGGTCGACATCCTCGACCCGCAGCAGTGGCGCACTCCTGGCTCAATGGTCACCACGGGAAGCCTCGTGGAACAGCTGATCGAGCAGACCTACTCCACCGACGGTGCGGTCAACGTGGGTGCAGCCGAGATGGAGAACGCGCTTGCCGAGTCCTACACCTATTCCGAGGACGGCACCACGATCACCGCCGTGCTGCGTGAGGGACTCACGTTCAACGACGGCACGCCGCTGACAGCGGCAGACGTGGTCTGGAGCTATCAGCGCGGCCTCGAAGGCAACACGACCTACACCAAGGTGCTCTACGCGATGGTCGGCCTGGGTAGCGAGAGTTTCACGGCCCTTGACGAGCGCACGATCGAGATCGAGGCCGAGTTCGCCTCGCCGCTGCTCGACAAGATGCTGGCGATGCAGCCATTCGGCATCCTGTCCCAGGCCACGGCCGAGACCAACGGCACCGCCGAGGACCCGTTCGCCGAAGACTGGTTCCGCCAGAACGACAACTCCTCGGGTCCCTACACCGTGGCGTCCTTCGACCCCACGACGAGCATCGTCCTCGAACCCAACCCCGCGTACTACGACCAGGACAAGCTCGCGAACGGCGGCATCACGATCCAGTTCGTGTCCGACCCCGCGCAGCGTGCGCTGCTGCTGCAGAACGGTGAGATCGACCTCGCCGGCGGACTCCCGCTCGACCAGGTCGCTCAGCTCGAGGGGGTCGAAGGGCTCCAGGTCGTCTCGGAGAGCTCGAACCGCCTCGAGTACATGGGCATCAACACGGCCCAGGCACCGTTCGACGACGCGCGCGTCCGACAGGCGATCGCCCTCGCTCTGCCTTACCAGACCTTCGTCGACGAGATCATGTACGGCTACGCCAACGCCTCGACCGGCCTGGTGCCGGAACAGATGGAGACCTACAGTGCCGACGCGGGCACCTTCGAGGAGGATCTCGACGCGGCCCGTGCGCTGCTCGAGGAGGCAGGTGTCGGTGACTTCTCCACGACGCTGTCCTTCAAGCAGTCCTCCGCTGTGGAGTCGCGCGCCGCGGTCTACATCCAGTCCGCGCTTGCTGAGATCGGCATCACGGTCGAGATCAACGCGTTGCCCGACGCCGAGTTCACCCAGCGCACCTCGGCACGCGACCTGGAGCTGTATCTCAACAACTTCCTGGGCTGGGGCGCCGATCCCTTCTACCAGATGAAGTCGCTCGTCGGCACGGGGTCCGGTACCAACTTCAACAACTACGGCAACGCCGATCTCGACGCCCTCATCCAGACCGGTTTCGAGACGCAGGACGCCACCGAGCGCGACGCCATCTCGGCCGAGGCGCAGGCGATCATCTTCGACGAGATGCCGCTGATCCCGCTGTGGAACCCGGACTGGACGTACGTGATCCGTGACGGCGTCAGCGGCCTGACCAAGGACAACACCGAGCAGCTGCGCCTGCAGTACTTGACGAAGGAGTAGCACTCGCCGGTGGG
>NZ_JBMDXJ010000432.1:0-3409 GCF_048594945.1 Pseudactinotalea sp.
CTGCTCTTCCCGGCCCTGGTGACGATGTTGGGGGACCGCGCCTGGTGGCCCAGCAGGCCACCGGCGGACGTCATCGATGCCGCACCGAGCACAGTCGAGGCGTGATGCTGCCCCCAGCGGAGGTCGTCAGGATGGGTCGATGGGTCCGATGGCTCCAGCGTGCGCTCGTCATCGTCGGGGTCGTGGCGCTGACGGCCGGCATCCTGGGCGGTGTCGTCCACCGTGAGGTCGTCGATGGGAACCGCTTTGCGCATCATGTCGACGCGATCCGCACCGATCCCGACGTAGCCCGTCAGCTCGGGCTGGTCGTGACCGAGCGTGTGCTCGATCAGCAGCCTGAACTCGTGGCGCTGCGGCCCTTGATCGAATCGGCGGCGGAGGCGATCGTGGCGAGCCCGTCGCTCGGTCCTGTCGTCGAGGCCACGGTCAGGCCTCTGCACCGTGCGATCGTCTCCGGTGGTGACGACCAGGTGGTGCTGCGTCTGGCCGATGTCGGAGCACTGCTCGTCGCCGCGATCAGGGCGCTCGATCCCGATGCGCACGCGGCCATCCCCAGCAATCTCGACGTCACGCTGGCGGCGATCGGATCGCAGGAGCTGACCGCTGACGTCATCTCGGCCGCTCACACCGTCACCGTGCTGTCGTGGCTGTTGCCGCTGCTCGGACTGGCGTGCCTGACCGGTGTTGCTCTGTGGCGGGCCCGGCAACGGGGTACCGGGGGAGGGCGTGTCGTGGTGGGCCAGCTCAGACGGGCCCTCGTTGCTGTCGTGTTCGTGCTGGTCGGGATGCTGTTGCTCGGGACGATCGCGGTCGGGCGACTCCAGACCGATTCCCTCTCGGGTGCGCTGCTCACGGCCCTTTGGCACGAGCTCGATGGCGGATTGGTGCGTCCGATGCTCGTGCTCGGTGTGGCAGCGGTCGTCCTGGCTGTCATGGACCGGCCCACCATGACGCTCGATCCGCGCACGTGGGGCGTGGCCCTGGCGAGCACCGATCGTCCATCGGGGCTGTCCAGTCCGGCGCGGGCACTCGCCTTGCTGGCGGGCGGCCTCGTGCTGGTGGTCCAGCCCACCGCTGTCGTGACGGTCGTGGCCGTGGCCGCCGGTGTCGTCCTGATCGTCGTGGCGGTGCGTGACCTCCTGTTGTGGTTGCTCGCGTGGCTGCGTGACAGTGCACCGGACCTGGTCAGCCGCGTCAGGCCTGTCGGCCGAGCGGTCGTACCGATGGCCGTCGCGGCGGTCGTCCTCACGGTGCTGGTCGTCGGTGCCTGGCCGCGGGAGTCGGAGCTGGCGATGGCCGCGGCTGACGGTGACGACCGTTGCAATGGTCATGTTGAGCTGTGTGAACGTCCCTACGACCAGGTTGCCTTCCCAGCTACCCACAATTCGATGTCTGCCGCTGATGCCCCGGGCTGGTATCTCGCCGAACAGCCCACCGGGGTGATGGGCCAGCTCGATGACGGGATCCGCGTCTTTCTGATCGACTCCTGGCCTGGGCAGACGACGCCACAACCGGGCATCGTCGCCAACAGTGCAGCCAGCCGGGCTGCGGCGGTGGCGCAGGCCGATGCGGCCTTCGGCTCATCGATCGTGGAGGCTGCCAAGCGCTTGCGTGAGTCCCTCAGCCTGACTCCGCAGGGCGAGGTGACGCCCTATCTGTGTCACGCCTTGTGTGAGCTCGGTGCCACCGAGTGGACCCCGCTGATGCAGGAGGTGCGCGTGTGGATGGAGGCGCACCCGCGCGAGGTCATCACGTTCTTCATCCAGGACGAAGTCTCGCCGGCCGACACCGCCAAGGTGTTCGAGCAGGCAGGGCTCATGCCGTTCATCCACGAGCAGGCGCCGGTCGAACCGTGGCCCACCTTGGCGGAGATGATCGATGCGGGTGAACGACTCGTCGTGCTACACGAACACACCGTCGATCCTGCCGTCCCGTGGATCCTCGATGGCGCGCAGTGGGTGCAGGACACGCCGTACACGTTCCACGCGGCCGACGAGTTCACCTGTGACCTGCTGCGGGGGCCTGCCGATGCGCCCTTGTTCCTGGTGAATCACTGGCTCAGCAATCAGGCGACACGCATCGCCGACGCTGAGGTCGTCAACTCCTATCCGGTCCTGAGCGAGCGACTCGAGCGTTGCCGGGACGAGCGTCAGATGCCCAACTTCGTGGCGGTCGACAACTACGACCGGGGTGACGTTCTGTCCGCGGTCGACGCCATCAACGGGCTCGACTGAGCGGTCGCTGGAGGGTCGCGGGGCGGCTACGCCTCGGTCTGCCACGTCGAGCGGGCGGCAGCAGAGGCCGGGTCCGTGCTGAGGACGCGCACGGCCAGGGCGGTCGTGGACTCCACGCCGAGGTAGCTGACCACGGTGTGCACGCGATGGGTGTCCAGCGGAAGCAGTCCGGCGGTGCCGGGCACATCGGGCGTGATGCCGAGGTCGAGGTCGTCGCGGCCCGACATCATGCGGACATTGAAGTCGTAGCGTTCGCGCGCTCCGGGTGCGCTCAGGCGTCGGACGACTGTGGTTCCCATCCGCCGTGCTCCGGTCTCGACCGCCCACGAGTCCAGCGTGGCCGCGACCGTGCTGCCCCCGAGGTGGTCGATGTCGGCCCACACGGTCCGCATCGGCCCGACCTGGGTGAGCAGGTGAGCCGCGGTCTTCTCGCCGATGCCGTCCACCCCGGGCAGGTTGTCGCATCTCCCGGCGCCAAGAGATCGGTCGGGGGCTGCGGCTGGCCGTCGACCAACACGGCGAGCGTATGGACAACCCTGTCACCGTTCACGACATCAACGAACTGACCGTCGTGACGGACGAGTCGTACACCGACTTCGTAGCTGGTCTGCAGAAGGAGATCGCTGAGTCGTTGGCAGCGCGGCCGCGCAAGGCAAGCGTCAAGTTCTTCGTTGGCAAGGCGTATCAGACCGAGGACGGCGAGTCGGTCGTCGACGAGGCGGTTGCTCAGGCGCTGTACAAGTACCTGGTCAAGAACGACTACATCAACGACGACGACACGATCTCGTCGGTCTACGTCGAGGCCAAGGCGGCTGGAACGCTTGCTGAACCGACCTCCGAGGTCCTCAAGCCGGTCATCGACGTCATGTGGCCGCTCGTGGACTCGTTGTACTTGGAACTGCCCAAGCCAAACGATGGGCGTAAGCCCAAGAAGATCCCGCTCAACGAGGCGAACTTCAAGAAGAAGGAGTTCCAGGAGCTCTGGGGCCGGATCAACCACAAGGCCGTGTACCAGGTCGAATTCGACTCGGCGGAACTCATCGGCAAATGCGTCACCGCGCTCGACACGCACCTCAACGTTGCAGCCATGCAGTACGTCATCCAAGCCGGGACGCAGCGCGAGTCGCTGGATGCCGACGACCTCGCGACCGGCGTGGGCTTCGACGTCTCAACGA
>NZ_JBMDXJ010000433.1:0-4292 GCF_048594945.1 Pseudactinotalea sp.
GTCCTCGCCATCGGCGCGATCCCGCGAGCGCTGCTGATGCTGCCGGGCGGCGTCGTCGCCGACCGGCTGGACCCACGTCGGCTCGTCATCGGGACCGACACGCTGCGCTTGCTCGTGATGGCGGCAGCCGCTGCGCTCGGCTGGATGGTGGGCGTCCTGCCCGTGTGGCTCGTGGCAGTCTCGGTCCTCTTCGGCATCGCCGACGCCTTCTTCCTGCCGGCCATCGGGGCCATGCCGCCGCGTCTCGTGGACCGTGAGCACCTCACGAGGCTCCAGGCGTGGCGGATCGCCGGACTGCGGGTCAGCAACACCGTGGGTCCGCTTGCGGGCGCAGCAGCGATCACGCTCGGCGCCCCGGGCGCCTTCGCGGCGATCGCGACGCTGTTCGCGATCTCCGTCGCGCTGCTCGTGACCGTCAGACTGCATCGAGCGGGCTCGGTCCCGACGGCGGTCGCGGCCGGTCCGGCGTCGTCCAGCATCCGCTTCGGATGGAGGCAGGTGCGCGCGCACCGGCTCGGTCGGCTGCTCCTTGCGACGGCGTTGTCCGAGCTGCCCTTCTCGGGTCCGGTGTCGATCGGGGTCGTGCTGCTCGTGCAGCTGCGCGACTGGGCGCCGGAGACCGTTGGCATCGTGCTCGCGGCGTTCAGCTTGGCGGCACTGCTGGTCACGCTGCTGTGTGCGGCGCTCCCGCGGCGCTTCTTCACCGGGGCGACGGTGCTTGTCTCCCTCCTCGCCGCCGGTGCGATGTTGCCGGTAGTGGCTCTCGCTCCCACCGCCTGGCTGGTGGGAGCCACGTGCGCCGCGCTGGGAGCCGTCACCAGCATCACGATGGTGGCTTGCCACGGTCAGGTGCAGCAGCGGACACCACCAGAGCTGCTCGGCCGGGTCACCTCGATCCTCACGCTGCTCACCCTCGGACTGGCACCGCTGTTGTATGCGGCCAGCGGTATCGTCATCGCCTCCTTGGGCATCGAGGTGTTCTTCATCCTCATGGCCTCGTTCTTGATCGCGGCCGCCGTCGCCTGGGTGATGGCACCGCGGGGAGTCCCGACAGCACCGGCGCAGGCGTGACTCACCCGAGACTGCCCGCGAGGTTCTTCTCGATGAGCTGCAGGAGGCGTCGCTGAGCGGGGTTCATGCCATCCTTCACGAGAGTGGCGAGTGCGGTCTGGACATCGAGGCTCAACGGCGCGTTCGGGCTGTCGAGGACGTCGGTCAGCACCTGCTGGTGGGTGGCGAGGAACGCCTGGATCGGGGCTGTTGCGCGGTCGGCGGCAGCGGCGATCTCGGGCTCCGTCGCGTCACCGGGCAGGTTCCCGATCGCGGTGTTGGCCACGTGCAGCTCCTCCGGCCCATCCTGCAAGGCATCGATCAGCAGGCGGATGTCCTCGCGCGGCATCATGTGGCTCAGCACGATCGCGATGTTGCGAGAGCTGGGATCGCCACCCATGGCCTCGAACGCACCGAGCGCCTCCGGCGACAGGTCGGGAGAGACGCCCCGCCTGATCAGCTCGTCGATCTCCCCGCGGAGCCGCACCAGGTCGGCGATCCTGCCGTCGACCTCATCGCGCAAGCCCTGAAGGGAAGCGCGGCCCTCCTCTTCCGAGTCGAGCATCGACGCGACGGTGCTGAGCGGGAAGCCCAGGCCGGCTAGGCGGTTGATGCGCAGTGCCAGCGCGAGGTGGTGGGCGGTGTACTCCTTGTAACCGTTGGAGCGCCGCCCCGGCTCGGGCAGGAGCCCCACGTCGTGCCAGTGGCGGATCGAGCGCAGCGTGACACCGGTGAGGTCCGCCAGCTCCCTGGTGCTCCACGCCATCGAGTCATCCCACCTTCGCGTCCGCCGCCGGCTCCATTGTGTCCAATGACCGGAACGCGGGTGCCATCAGAGCGAGCACCACGGTCGCCACCATCAGGGCGGCGATCCCGATGCCGGCCGCCGGAAGCCCGAGGTGCGAGCCGATCGCGGCGATCGGCGCAGCGGTCAGGGCGGGCGCGGCGAGCATGAGGGCGTTCTGCGTGCCCAGCACGCGTCCACGCATCGGGTCCGGGGTGGCCTCGATCGTCGCCACGCCCAGCGCCGCGAACATCGGGCCGTTGGCGAGACCGACCACCACCGCTCCGGCCAGCACGATCCACGGGCCGGCCATCAGCCCGACGACCGTGAAGCCGATGCCGATCCCGATCGCGCCGATCACGAACCACGTGCGGCGCCTGACCCTGCCGACGGCCGCCGCGTACACGGCGGAGCTGATCAAGCCACCCAGGGCGATCCCTGTAGCGGCGAACCCACTCAGCTCGGGCAGGTTCTCGGCCGTGAAGTACGCGGGCATGACCGTGGTCTGCAGTGCCGCCATCACGGCGACGACCATCGCGGACAGCAGGCTCGCACCCAGCACCAGTCGATGGCCGAGCAGGAACCTCCACCCGCTCAGCAGGTCCGCGAACACACCGCGCACACCGGCGCCGCCCCGGCCTGCGCGGGACTCGGCGGTCACGACCGCTCCAGCTGCCGATGGCATCGCGAACGTTGCCATCGCTGCCGCCAGGCTCATGCCGGCCGTGATGAGCAGCGTGGCCGAGTCGACGCCGATCAGCCACACCAGCAGCCCGCCCAGGCCCGGTCCGAGCAGCATCAGCCCACCCGAGGCAGATTCCCGAATCCCGACCAAGCGGTCCAACGAACCCGGCCCACCGCCGTCGAGCTGGACCAGCCGCGGAAGGAGCGTCTCCCGGGCGGTCATGCCCGGCATGTCGCCGAACGCGCCGATCACACCCAGGACGATGAACCAGGTGAGATCCAGGCCCCACACCGCGTCGACGATCGGGAGCGCGGCGACCGACGCCGCCGACATCACGTCGCTGATGATCGACACGGTGCGCCGGTTCACGCGATCGACGACGACGCCCGCCAGAACCCCGACCACCGCCGCCACCGCGGCCGTGATCGAGGCCAGCAGGCCCGCGGCGAGGACGTCGCCCGTCTTCGCGAGGACCAGCAGCGGGAACAGGACCATCGCCACCCCGTTGCCCAGCAGGGAGAGGCTGTACGACCCGAGATAGACCCATGTGCTCCGACTCATGGAGCCATCAGAAACTATGCCGCCGCGGCATGGTCAAGGCGGCTGTGACCGAGTGCACGACGGCGGTGGGGCGAGTCTCGTCGTCGTCGTAAGTTAGGTGCCCTGTCAAGCCACGCGCGGCGGCTACGCCCCGCGATCCATCGACGACAAGGGACTCCGTGAGCAAGCTCGTGTACCTCATCGCCTCCACGCTCGACGGGTTCGTTGCGGGGCCCGACGGCGCCGACCCCACCGGGCCGGGCGGCTTCTGGACTCCGTCACCGGACTACGTGCAGTACCTCGTGGAGCACTACCCGGAGACGCTGCCCGGGCCGGCGCGCGCCGCACTCGGCGTGACCGCTGACAACGTCCACTTCGGCACCGTCGTCGAAGGGCGCAAGAGCTATGCGGTAGGACTGGCGGCCGGGGTGACCAACGCCTACCCGCACCTGCGGCACGTGGTCTTCTCCCGGACGATGGAACAGAGCCCGGACCCGACCGTCGAGGTCGTCGCCGGTGACCCGGTGGCCACGCTCCAGGACCTCAAGCGCAGCGAGGACAAGGACATCTGGCTCGTGGGTGGCGGGGAGCTGGCCGGCGCGCTGGCCGGCGAGATCGACCGACTGATCGTCAAGCTCAGCCCGCTCACCATCGGCACCGGAATCCCGGTGTTCGGCCGGTCGGCGACCTTTGCGCCCACCGCCTGGGAGCGCGTCGAGCACACTGTTCTCGACGGCGGAGCGGTGTTCCTCACCTACGACCGGCTGGCTGGCCCGCCGCAGGTGTGAGCGCCGAGAGTGCGGGCTGTCGCGGCGGCTCCGTTCCAGATCCCGCTCGGCGCCCCGATTCCACGGTCTGCGGAGGTTCGCGCCGACCGACTGGGTGGGCGCCTACTGATGGCAGTGCCATCGGAGCTTCTCCGGGTAGGCGCGGACGGTGGGTAGAAGTATACCCAACGTCGATGGTAGAATGGTGCTATGGGCCTGAACATCAAGAATGAGCGTGTGCACGCGCTCGCTCGCGAGGCTGCCGCCATCACCGGGAAGTCGCAGACCGGTGCGATCGAGGAGGCGCTCCAACGGCTCCTGGCGTCCTACGGAGCAGACCCCGAGGCGTCGCGTCGCGCCGTCAAGATCGATCTCGCTTACGACGTTGCCCGCCGATACCGCGCGATCCAGATCGAAGGTGACCCGGCGCTCGCCACGGTGGAGGACCTGTACGACTCCTCGACGG
>NZ_JBMDXJ010000434.1:0-9685 GCF_048594945.1 Pseudactinotalea sp.
ATCGGGCTCGTGCGGCCGTGGGGCGAGCGGTTCTGGACCTGGCTCCCGGCTCTTGGTGGCAGGCGCGTCCCGGTGGGGCTGGCGGTCGTCCCTGCCTCGGTCGTGGCCGCCATGCTGCTGGCTGCGGGCGTCTCGATGATCGTCGCAGCGGTGGACCAGCTCGGTGTGGGGAGCATCGGGTCCCTCGCCGACAACTGGGCCGCGATCGGCGTCACCTTCCTGTGGCCGATCTGGAGCCTGGCGCTCGCGCTCGCCACCTGGGCCTACGCGTTGCGGCGGGGATAGGGTGGCGGTCTCGCCCGGGCGTCACCGTAGCCGTCCGGGCGGGCTCAGCGCCGTGGCGATCAGAGGTTCCCTAGAGTGGAGCCATGCCTCGACTCGATGTCGGCGCGACTGCGCCCACCTTCACCCTGCCCACCGCCGACGACGGCTCCGTCAGCCTCAGCAAGCTGCTCGCCACCGCGAGCAAGGGCGTCATCGTCTACTTCTACCCGGCTGCCGGCACCCCTGGCTGCACCAAGGAAGCCTGCGACTTCCGCGACTCCCTCGCCTCGTTGACAGCGCATGGGTACGCCGTGGTGGGCATCTCACCGGACAAGCCGGCGGCGCTCGCGAAGTTCGTCGCTGACGAGCAGCTCACCTTCCCGCTCGCCAGCGACCCCGAGCACGAGGTCCTCGAGGCCTACGGCGCATGGGGCGAGAAGAAGAACTACGGGAAGACCTACGTCGGCGTGATCCGCTCCACCGTGGTGGTCGCCCCCGACGGCACCGTGGCGCTCGCCCAGTACAACGTCAAGGCCACCGGCCACGTGGCCAAGCTCCGCCGCGACCTCGGCATCGACTGACCGTTGTCAGCGGGGGTCTTGCAGGAAGACCTCGCCGATGACATCGAGCATGCGCGCCTGCGCCTCGCGGGCGGCGTCGGGGTTGCGCTCCGACAGCGCCCGCACCAGACCGCCGGCCACGATCGCCTGCGGCAGTCGGGAGGTGCGGGTGATGTCGTCGCGGAACGACGGCGCCCCGAGCCCCACCACCAGACTGAGGGTCGCGATGTCGGCGAGTCCCGCCGTCGAGGAGGCCGTGAGGCCGACGACGGCGGCCCCCGCCTTCGAGGCGGCTCTCGCCGCCGCGATGGTCGGGCGGGTACTGCCCGAACCGCTCACGACCACGCAGACGTCCCCCGGGCCGAGCCGCCGGGCGCGCACTCCCTGCTCCACGTGATCAGTGGGCGCGTCGGCGTACCGGCCGATCGCGTTGAGCCGCATCGCCATCTCGGTCGCGACCGGCAGCGACAGCCCGTTGCCGACCACCAGCACCTGCCCGGCGTCGGCAAGGAGATCGACGGCGCGACGGACGTCGGCGGGGTCGAGCAGCGCGAGCGCGTCGTCGATGGTCAGCGCGACATCGCGCAGGAACGCGTGGAACACGCCCGCGGCGTCGTCGGACGCGTGAGGGTGCTCCGCAGCGGGACGCTCGGACCCGAGTCCGACATCTCGGGCCAGCAGCACCCGTAGCTGCGGGTATCCCGTGAACCCGAGTCGCTGCGCGGTCCGCACCACCGTGGCCCGCGACGTCCCGGCGGCGTCGGCGATCTCCTGCGCGCTCGCCTCGATCGTCCAGGTCGGGCGGTCGACGAACACCTCAGCGACCCGGCGCTCGCTGGGGTTGAGATCGGGGATGCCGGCCCGGATCAGCGCGGGCACCGAGCCGAGCTCGGGGTGCTGCGTGGTGGTCATCCCATGAGCCCTTCGGTCTCGACGGTCCGCTCCGATCGCTTGACACCCCGAGCTGCCGGCCCCGAGATGATCCGGTGCCGCACGGCGGCGGAGACCTGGTCGATGAGGATCGTCACCAGGATGATCACGAGAAGAGTGATGCCGATGCGTTCCCACTCGCGCTTGTCGAACAGCTGCTTGAGGATGGCACCCACACCGCCCGCGCCGAGCACACCGAGGATCGCCGACGCGCGGATGTTGATCTCGAAGCGGTAGAGCCAGAACGCGACCATCTCCGGCAGCACCTGAGGTACGACACCCCAGCGCAGCGTCTGCAGCTTGGTGGCCCCCACGGCCTTCGCCGCCTCGACCGGACCGGGATCGATCCCCTCGATCGCCTCGCTCGAGAGCTTGCCGAGGGTGCCGACCGCGCCGACGCCGAGCGCGAGCGCACCGGCCAGAGGCCCGAAGCCGAAGATCGGCATCATGATCGCGATCGCCAGGATCAGCTCGGGGACCGCGCGGATGGCGTTGAGGATCTGGCGCACCACGAGCACGACCCCGATCGGGGCCGTGTTGCGTGCGGCGAGGAACGCGATAGGGAACGAGATCACGGCTCCGATGAGCGTGCCGATCCACGCCATCTGGACCGACTCCAGCGTGTACCGGACGGCACTGGTCCAGTCCGCGCTCGCCGGTTCGGTGAACGGGTTCCGCAGGATCCCCTCGACCATCAGGCCGGCGTACTGCGGCAGCACGGTGACGAGCTCCGGGAGCCGCTCCCAGCGGGCGTCGATCTGGCTGACGGCGAAGATCACCACGAGCGCCACAACGATCATGCCGATCGTGGTGCGGACCTTGGACGGCGGCGCAGGACGCCCCGTGTGCTCGGCGCTCATGTCAGCCTCCTGCGCAGGGCCCGAGAGACCTGGTCGAGCACGAACACCACCACGAACAGCATCACGACGATCGCCGAGACCTGCGAGTACTGGAACCTCGCCAGCAAGGTCTGCAGCAGTTGTCCGATACCGCCGGCGCCGACGATGCCGAGCACGAGCGAGGCGCGGATGTTGAGCTCGAACACGTAGAAGCAGTACGACAGGTAGTTCGGCGCGACCTGCGGAAAGACCGCCCACCGGGCGCGCTGGGTCCTGCTGCCGCCGGCGGCCTCGACGGCCTCGACAGGGCCGCGGTCGACCGAGTCGATCGTCTCTCCGGTGAGCTTGGCCGCCACGCCGATGTTGAACATGATCAGCGCGAGCACGCCGGGCAGGGCGCCGATGCTGAGGACGGCCACGAAGATCAGGCCGTAGGCGACATCGGGCAGCGAGCGGATCAGTGCGAGCACGGCCCGCGTGATGCGGTAGACGGCGGTGTTGGGAGCCGTCACCTTGCTCGCGAGCATGGCGAGCACGAGCGCGACGCTGCAGCCCACGAGGCTGGCGAGGATCGCCATGTACAACGTCTCGAGGAAGGCCGCCGAGACCGCGGGGCGCAGCAGGAACGCCCACTCGGGCCGCAGGAACTGCTCGATGATGACCTGGCCGCGCGTGAGGTCGGTGAACAGCGGCAGCAGTGTGAAGTCGATGCCGATGCCCGCCCACACCGTGATCGCTGCGGCGATGGCGAGCCCGACGATGACGAACGGGCTCGGCGGGGGCTTGCGCGGTCGAGACGGCGCGGCCGCCGGCGCATCGTTGACGGGTGTCGCCGCGCTCACGCCAACCCTCCGGGCTCCTTGGCGATGACGTCGTCGGCGGTGAGCGAGCGGCCGTAGATCCGCTCGAACACGGCATCGTCAGCTTCCTCGCCGGTGCCGTCGAACACCACCTGGCCGGCACGCATGCCGATGATCCGGTCGCCGTAGCGGCGGGCGAGGTCGAGGAAGTGCAGGTTGACCACGGTGGTGATGCCGAGCTCGCGGTTGATGCGTTGCAGGTCGCGCATCACCGCGTTGGCCGTGGGCGGGTCGAGCGAGGCCACGGGCTCGTCGGCCAGCATGATCGTGGGCTCCTGGGCGAGCGCGCGGGCGATCGCGACCCGCTGCTGCTGGCCGCCGGACAGCGCCGAGGCACGCTGCCAGGCCTTCTCGACGATCCCGACGCGCTCCAGGGCGTCGAAGGCCAGCTCCTTCTCGGCTGCGGTGTACCAGCCCAGCAGCGACCGGAACGTGCCGACCTGGTGCAGCCGGCCCATCAGCACGTTGTTCATCACCGAGGTGCGGGTGACCAGGTTGAACGACTGGAAGATCATCCCGATGCTGCCACGCAGGGCGCGAAGCTGGCGCCGGCTCGCTCGTCCGACGTCCTGGCCGTCGACGCTCAGCGTGCCGCTGGTCACCGGAACGAGGCCGTTGATCGTGCGCACGAGGGTCGACTTGCCGGCACCCGACAGACCCACCACGACGACGAACTGGCCCTCCGGGATCGTGAGCGAGACGCCGTCGAACTCGATCGCCACAACTAGCTCCTTCGCTCCGAGGGCACAGCGAAGCCGGATGGGGTCCCTCGGAGCGACCCCATCCGGCTGTCGATCACGCGTCGCCGAAGTTGGCCGCGACCTGGCGGGCGATGTCGAGCGCGTCCAGGTCGGCGGGCACGAGGCCGTCGATGTTGTAGACGTCGCTGAAGACCTGCGCGCCTTCCTCGGTCTCGATCACGGCGACCATCGCGTCGGCGATGCGCTGCTTGAGGTCGTCGGAGAGGTCACCGCGCAGCGCCACGCCGTCGTTCGGGATCTCCTCGGAGAACGCGAACACGGTCACCTCGGAACCGATCTCGGCGTTCTCGCCCGTGACCTCCTCGCGAGCGTCGTCGAAGCTGACGCCGATCGGGAAGTCACCGCGCGCCACGCTGAGCACCGAGTTCGGGTGGCCGCCGGCGAACTGCGCGTTCAGCGCCAGCGGGTCCAGCCCGGCGATCTGCTGCAGCTGGGTGGCCGGGTAGTAGTAGCCGGAGGCCGAGGCGGCATCGACCATCGAGATCGCAGTGTCCTGCGTGATGAGCGCGAGCGCGTCCTCACCAGCCGGCCCGGTCTCGGCAGTGTCGGTGCCGTTGCAGTAGGTCATGTCGAAGCCGTCGTCGTTCGTCACGGTGACGACCTCGTCGAGGCAGTAGGTGTCGGGGTCGTTGGTGAACCACTGCGTGTGGTAGGTCGAGGAGCCGTAACGCACCGACTGCAGCACCGGGGTCGCGCCGGCCACATCGGCGGCCTGCACCAGCGCGATCGGGCCGAACATGCCGATGTCGGCCTGGCCGGTCTGCATGCCTGCGACCAGAGCGGAGTAGTCCGTGGACACGAACGTCTCGACCGGGATGCCGAGCTCGCCCTCGATGAGCGCGCCGAGCGCATCGGCATCCTCCACGAGCTGGTCGACGTCCTGCGAGGGCACGAGCCCGAGGATCAGCTTGTCGGGGTCCTCGGCCGCCTCACCGCCGCCATCCTCGCTCGTCTCGCCACCGCCACCAGCCGTGGAGTCGCCATCACCATCACCACCCGCGCAGGCGGCGAGCGAGAGGGCCGCGACCGCGGCGATGGCTGGGAACAGGATCGAACGCTTCATGCTGACCTCGGGTTCATGACGTCGTGGACCAGGAAGTTGCCAGGTAACGGCATTGCGTACCCCTCCCCGGGGGTGGACACGCGTTGCACGCTACTGACCGCGCACGGCGAGCGCCAGTGCCCGGTGCGTCTCGAAGGTATCGATCAGGTAAACACTCAGGGAGTTGTTCAGGGTTGGGGACGGACCGCGCCAGTCGGGTCCTGCGCCCAGGCACGGATGAGCGGGTAGAGCTCCTCGATCGTCGGCGCGCTCGCCGTGGTCGGCGTGCGGCCTGACCCGTACCGGTCGATGTGGAAGCCCTGGGCGTCGAGACGGATCGCCGGCTCGACGTCGTTGGCCCAGACGTCCCCCACGCTCGCCAGGTACTGGGGTGCCTCGCTCGCGCCGGCCTCGGCCAGCAGCCCGCTCAGGTGGTCGCTCATGAGTTGCGGCTTGCCCGCATCCGGGATCACGGCGTCGAGACGAGCGGCCACCCCCACGCTCTCCAGCCACGAGGTCGCACCCACGGCCGGCGCGTTCGTCACGAGCACCACCCGAGCGCCCGCCGCACGGACGTCGTCGAGCAGGTCGACGATGCCCTCGGGCGCGTAGACCGTGCCCTCCCCCGCCTCCATGCGTTCGCGCGAGCGCTGGTACGCGGCCGCGACCTGCTCCCGCGGAAGCGCCAGCGGCGCACCGAGGTAGAACAGCGCGTGATAGCCGTCCTCGGCGTCCTCCACCCGCTCGTCCCCCGCCAGGAACGCCTCGAGCCGGCGCCGGATCTGCGCCGAGACCTCCGTGTCCTCGACGAGCGCGCTCAACTCGTCGGCGAACAGGTGGATCGGGTCGTCTCCCAGGCACAGAGTCCCATCGAAATCGAGCACCAGCGTGGGCGTGGGCGTGGTGGGCACGAGGCTCCGATCGTAAGGTGAGGCGTCTGGCACCTACGCTATGTCCCACGAGCGCGAGTGGCGTAATTGGCAGCCGCGCAGGATTTAGGTTCCTGTGCCTTCGGGCGTGTGGGTTCGAGTCCCACCTCGCGCACCTCGTCTCGGTACCCGTCGCGGGTTCGCTACGTTGAACGGACATGAGCCAGCACGCATCGATGAAGCGGATCCCGCTGCCCGAGCTCGCCGACCTGTGCACGAGCGCCGTCATCGGCGCCGGCGGATCACTGCGCACCGCGCACGCGCTTGCAGCGGCGACGATCGGGGCCGAGCAGCGTGGACACCCCGAGGTAGGTGCTGCACATCTACCGGACTACCTCGCCGCCCTCGAGGAAGGCCGGCTCAACGGGCATGCGGAACCCGCGGTGCGGACGCCGCGGCCCGCGATCGTGCTCGTGGACGCCCAGGAGGGCACGGCCCAACTGGCGTTCGAGGCCGGCGTGGACGCCCTCCTCGCCGCAGCCCGCACCCAGGGTGTCGCGGTGCTCGGGATCGGACACTCGTTCAGCGCCGGGGAGCTGGCGCACTACACCCACAGGGTCGCCGAGAACGGGCTGATCGCGCTCGCGTTCGCCAACTCCTCACCGCTGATGGCGGCGCACGGTGCGACCGCGGCCGTCACGGGGACCAACCCGATGGCGTTCGCGGTGCCGCACCCTGCGGGACCGCGCGGGTTCGACCAGGCGGCCAGCGCTGCGGCCTGGGTACGCATCCGGGACGCGGCCCAGCAGGGCGAGCCCATCCCGCCGGCCTGGGCCCTCGATGCCGACGGCGAACCCACCACCGATCCCGGTGCCGCCCTCAAGGGAGCGCTGCTGCCCTTCGGGGGCGTCAAGGGCTCCAACATCGCCCTCATGGTCGAGCTCCTCGCGGTGCTCGCGGGCGGATCGTTCTCGATCGACGCAGCCCCGTTCGACTCCGGCGACCGATCCCCGCGGCTCGGCCTGTTCGTCGCCGCGATCGACCCCGAGGCATTCGACCCGGAGTACCCCGCGCGTGTGGAGAGCCACCTGCAGCGGCTCGCGCGCGAGCACGGCGCACACTTCGGGCGCCGCAAGGCCGCAGCTGCCGAGGCGACCCTCACTCCCGACCTGTACGCGCGCCTGACAGAGGCAGCAGCCCGATCCCGGAGCGCAGAACCCTGAGAAGCACACGCCTCATCCACACCACCGACGTCCACACCGAGGGCCTTGCCGTGCGGGTCGTCACGGGTGGCGTTGCCACGTTGCCGGGCGCGACCATGGCCGAACGGAGGCTGTGGTTCATCGAGCACTCGGACGACCTGCGCACGTTCCTGATGCTGGAACCGCGCGGACACTCCTCGATGTCCGGGGCGATCCTGCAGCCAGCCACCCGACCTGACGCCGACTGGGGCGTGCTGTTCATCGAGGTCACCGGCGTGCTCCCGATGTGTGGCGCCGGCACCATGGCGGTGGCCACCGTGCTCGTCGAGAACGGGCTCGTCGCCGTGACCGAGCCGACCACCACGGTGCGCCTCGACACCCCCATCGGACTGATCACCGCCGAGGTGCAGGTCCACAACGGCCGCGCCGAGTCGGTCACCATCGTCAACGTTCCCGCCTTCGTGGACTCCCTCGACCGGAGCGTGCACGTGGAAGGGCTGGGCGATGTCCGTTACGACATGGCGTTCGGCGGCAACTACTACGCGTTCGTCGAGGCCGAGGCGCTGGACCTGGCGTTCGAGCGGACCAGCGCCGAGACCTTCGTGAGCACCGGGCGGGCGATCATGGCCGCCATCGACGAGCACGCTCGGCCGGTGCATCCGGAGACCGGGTATGCGGGTTGCGAGCACGTCGTCTTCCTCGCCCCGGGCTCCGACGCGCGCCGCACGAGGCACGCCCTGGTCAACCACCCGGGCTGGCTGGACCGCTCACCGGGCGGCACCGGCACCAGCGCCCGGATGGCACAGCTGCACGCGCGCGACCAGCTGCCCCTGCACACCGACCTCGTCAACGAGTCGTTCATCGGCACCACGTTCACCGGGCGCCTGATCGAACGCACCACGGTCGCCGACCGCGAGGCCGTGGTCCCCACGATCACCGGACGTTCCTGGCTCACCGGCACCGCCCAGCTGCTGCTCGATCCCGACGACCCGTTCCCTGCAGGCTTCAGCCTCGAATGAGCGCGCCGCGAGTGGTCCGGCGCCCTACGGTGGGCAGGTGAGCAGTCGCCCGACGGCGTGGGCCGAGCACACGATCTGGTGG
The DNA here is from genome assembly GCF_048594945.1 of Pseudactinotalea sp. Lineage (NCBI taxonomy): Bacteria > Bacillati > Actinomycetota > Actinomycetes > Micrococcales > Cellulomonadaceae > Pseudactinotalea > Pseudactinotalea sp. The sequence continues at coordinate 8,429 of NZ_JBMDXJ010000434.1, forward strand.
CACGTCTACCCCCTTGGGGCCGTCGGTGCGCCGATCCGCGAGCCCGACGGCAACCCCGGTCCGCGCCTGCTCCGGCTGCTCCCGTGGCTCGATCATGTCATCGAGCTAGGAGCCAACGGCTTGCTGCTCGGCCCGGTGTTCGCCTCAACCAGTCACGGCTACGACACCACCGACTTCTTCCGTGTCGACCCCCGGCTGGGCGCCGAGGCCGACCTCGTCACGCTGATCGACGCCTGCCGCGAGCGCGGCATCCGGGTGCTCCTCGACGGCGTGTTCAGCCACGTCGGCAGCGAGCACCCCGCCGTCGCCGCCGCCCTCGACGGCGGCCCTGACTCCCCCGCCGGCCGGTTGCTCGACATCGACTGGGACGCCGACGGCGGCCCGTCACCGCTGGTCTTCGAAGGTCATGGCTCCCTGGCGCGTCTCAAGCACGACGAGAGCGCCGCCGTCGACCTGGCCACCGAGGTGATGACCTACTGGCTCGACCGCGGCATCGACGGCTGGCGTCTGGACGCCGCGTACTCGGTGCCGACCGAGTTCTGGGCGGCCGCGCTCGGCCGCGTGCGCGAGCGGCACCCGGGCGCCTGGTTCCTCGGCGAGGTGATCCACGGCGACTACGCGGGCTTCGTCACCGCCTCCACGGCCGACACCGTGACCCAGTACGAGCTCTGGAAGGCGATCTGGTCGAGCCTGCTCGATGCCAACTTCTTCGAGCTCGCCCACGCCCTCGGGCGGCACCAGGACCTGCTGGTAGTGTTCGTGCCGAACACCTTCGTGGGCAACCACGACGTCACCCGCATCGCCACCACCCTCGGCCCCGACCGCGCGGTGCTCGCGCTCGCCGTGCTGATGACGGTCGCCGGCATCCCGTCGATCTACTACGGCGACGAGCTCGCCTGGTCCGGCCGCAAGGAGGAGCGCCTGGGTGGTGACGACGCGGGGCGCACCGCGCGGCCCGACTCCCCGGCCGAGATCGTTCCCGACGGCGTGACTCGCCTTCTGCTCGATGCTCACCGTGCGTTGATCTCACTCAGGCGCCGCCACCCCTGGCTGATGGCGTCCCGCACCGAGGTGCTCGACCTCACCAACACCCGGCTGCGGTACCGCGCGCTCGGACCGGACGCCCATCTCGTGGTGACGCTCGACCTCGAGAACACGACCTCCGCCGTCGTCCAGGACGAGACCGGCGCCACGCTCTGGCGGTACGACACCTGAGCGACCCGGGTGTGGCGGAGCACACACCACGGCGGTTTGCGC
>NZ_JBMDXJ010000435.1:0-14287 GCF_048594945.1 Pseudactinotalea sp.
TGCAGTCCCCGAGTCTCGGAGCGGAACTCGCGTGGCGACATGCCCATGAGGCGGCGGAAGGTCCTGCCGAAGTTCGACAGGTCGCTGAACCCGCTCGCTCGCGAGATCGCGGCAACGGGATCGTCGGTGGTCTGCAGCAGCCCCACCGCGTAGCGAATCCGCAGCCGGGCCACGTACTCGCTGGAAGGCAACCCCACCACCTTGGTGAAGCGCGCTGAGAAGTACGTGCGCTCGAGCTGGGCGCGCTGGGCGAGTGAGGCGAGCGTGTGGCTCTCGCGGTAGTGCTTGTCGAGCCACTCGCGCACGGCGATCACCCGCACGTCCGACGGCGAGGTCGGGTTCGTGGTCTTCATCAGCCCTCGACCGATCACCGCGTGCGCGCAGGTCGTCAGGAGTGCGGTGCGCAGCGCCGTGAGCAGGTCGAGGCTGCGGGGCTCTTCGGTCTCGGCCACGAGGAGATCGAGCAGCGGCTCGAACCGGTCGTCGGGTCGCAGCTCGAGCTGGGCGAAGTCGGTGGTGAGGACGCCGGGCGCCGAAGGCAGCGGAATCAGTGCCGCGAGGGCCTCGTCGAGCGGTGGGCGGAGGGTTGGCAGGGGGTGCAGGTCGGGGTCGATGAAGACGTTGACCACCTCGAGGCCGCCCCGGTCTGTGACGAGGCTGTGTGTCTGTCCGGTCACCGTGACGGAGACCGACGGCGCGACGATCTCGTGGGTGCGGTCGCCCATCTGGTGCTGCCCGCTGCCCGACAGCACGAACGTGAGCAGCACGACGTCGAGATGGTGCGGGCTGAACTCCTCGGCGACGAAGTTCGGGTACCGCTCGGCGGCGACGCCGACCTGGCGGAGTGTGGCGAAACGCTCGCGCAGTCGAGCGGATGGCGGCGTCGGCATCGGGCTTCCTGAGGTCGGCAGGCGGGCACGGGTGTCGACGGACACCAACATGCTCATCGGTTCCCACAACATACACCGAGAAATCACGGTATAGAGCGCATATCGTGGTCGAATCCGAAACGAGCCATCGAAGGAGTGACGACTCGGATGCAGATCGTGGCCGATAGTGCGGCCTGCGTGGGTGCGGGCCAGTGTGCGCTGACTGCGCCGGAGGTGTTCGACCAGGACGACGACGGGATCGTCGTGGTGCTGACCGACACCACCGAGGACCTGGGAGTGGTGCGTGAGGCGGCGCGACTGTGCCCGGCGCGTGCCATCGTGGTCAGCGAGGAACGATGACCCGCGTGGTGGTGATCGGTGCCTCCGTGGGCGGCGTCACGGTCGCACAGAGCCTGCGTGAGCTCGGCTTCGACGGCGAGATCGTGCTGCTGGAGGCCGGCGTTGGGCTGCCGTACCAGCGGCCTCCGCTGTCCAAGGCGGTGCTGCTCGGGCAGGACCCCGGGACGGCCGATCTGATCGACGGACCCGGGCTGATGGCGATCGGGGTCGAGTTCCGGCCGGGTGCCCGGGCGCTCGGGCTCGACCTGGCCAGGCGGCGGCTGCGGCTGCCCGGCGAAGAGCTCGGGTTCGACGAGCTGGTGATCGCATGCGGCGCATCCGCCACGGTTCCGACCCACCTCGAGCACCTCGTCGCCGGAGGTGCGCATCTGCTGAGAACGCGAGAGGACGCCGTCGGGCTGTCCGACGCACTGGAGCAGAGCCGGCGGCTGATCGTGCTCGGTGGTGGGGTCCTGGGTTCGGAGATCGCCTCGGCAGCCACCGCCCGTGGTGTCCCCACGACGCTGCTCTCCCGCACCGAACAGGGCGTCGGGCCGCTGCGGGGCGCGCTGAGCGCACCACTGCTGCCCCTGCACCGCGCACACGGGGTCGACGTGCGGACCGAGGTGAGCGACGTAGGTCGGGTCGCCGGCGGCTGGTCGGCGCAGGCGCGCGAGGGTGAGGTGTGCGCGGACACGCTGGTGCTCGCGGTCGGCGTGCATGCGACCGCCGACTGGCTGGCTGACTCGCTCCCCGTAGGACCGGATGGCATTCGATGCGATGCCTCAGGGCGGGTGGCGCCGGGCGTGTGGGCAATCGGAGATGCCGCCGACCGTGCCGGTGGGCGGCACGAGGTCTCGCGGCGCACACAGGCGGCTGCGGTCGCGGAGGCGAGCACGGTCGCGGCCGCGCTCGTGGGTCTCCCGACGCGCCCTGCCGCGCTGCCCTACTTCTGGTCGGACATCCACGGGGTGCGGGTGCAAGCTGCCGGCCGGATCTCGCCGCGCGCCGTGATCGAGGTGGTGGAACGGTCCGTGACCGGTGACCCGGTCGCGTTCGTGGCCGCGGAGGAAGGCGTGGTGGCGGGAGCGGCGGCATGGGGTTCGCCGCGCGCGTTCCGCAGCGCCCGCTCGCTGCTCGGCACGTCCGGGGTACTGGAGGAGATCGCCCGATGAGTCAGTGCCCGTTCGGCCATGTCGCCGCCACGCTCCCAGCCGACTCGATGCCCACCAGGCCGTCGCCCCGGTTCGCCGGATGGCGCGAGGCCGGACCGCTGGTTCCGTTGCGGTTCCAGGACGACCACGAGGGCTGGCTCGTCACCCGCTACGACGAGGCCAGGGAGGTGCTGACCGATCCTCGCTTCAGCCAGCAGCCGCAGCGGATGCCGGCGAACGACACCACTGTGGACCGCGGCGCGGAGCCGGGGCCGCTGGACGAAGCGGGAATCGAGGCGGATCGTTCCGCCAACATCCTCGGCGTGGATGGCGCCGCACACCTGCGGCTGAGGCGAGCCATCACCCGGAGGTTCTCGGTGAGATCGGCTCGCACGCACCGCCCGCGCATCGCCGAGATCGTCGCCGAGCAGCTCGACGCGCTGATCCAGGCTGGCCCGGGCGCCGACCTGCTCGAGCTGTACGCCGAGCCGATCTCGATCCGGGTGCACGCACTGGTGCTCGGCGTGGCCGACCACCTGCTGGAGCGGTACGCGCAGTACTACGTGCACGGGGCACCGCGGCAGGTTCAGCACGACCTGCTGCGCGAGGCGATCGATCACCGGCGCCAACACCCCGGCGACGACACGATCTCCGACCTGCTCGGCAACGAGGACCTCTCGGACGCCGAGGTCGAGGGGCTGCTGCACATGCTCAGCCTGTCCGGCCGCGACACGGTGGCGTTCATGATCTCCACCGGCACGGTCGCGCTGCTGGACCAGCCGTCGCAGTACCGGGCGCTGGCAGCGGAGCCGGAGCTCGTCCCGGCCGCGGTGGAGGAGATCGTGCGCTACTGCACGATGTTCCTCACCGTCTTCCCGCGAACGGCCACCGAGCCGGTCGCGATCGGCGGCCACGTGATCGAGCAGGGCACCACGGTGTCGGTCTCGGCGGTCTCCGCCAACCGCGACGAGCGCCGTTTCCCCGACCCGGACGTTCTCGACGTGCGCCGTGACGCCCGCGGCCACCTGGCCTTCGGCGACGGCCCGCACGGGTGCGTCGGCCAGCAGCTTGCGCGTGTGGAGCTCGACGAGGCGTTCCGTGCCCTGGTGACCCGGCTGCCGGAGTTGCGGCTGGTCTCGACCGGCCAGCACGCACCCACCCCGCTCGCCAACCCGGTCGCCACCTACGCCGCGCGCCCCGTCCACGTGGCCTGGTGACCCGCCTGCTGCACGGTGCCTCGGCCCCCCCAAACCGATTTCACTGACGAAACGTCACATGACGTTTCGTCAGTGAAATCGGGTGGGTGACGTTTCGTCAGTGAAATCGGGTTGGGGGAGGGGGATCTCGACGGCGGGGCGGCGTGGGCATGCGGGTCGCTACAGTGGCGCCGATGAGCGAGGGCGAGAGGACGCAGGAGGGCGGGGAAGCCGCCGCTCCGGCCCGCTCCGACCCGCTCGGGTTGCGTGAGACCGCGGAGATGGTCCGCGGCGCGGGGTCGCTCGTCGCGCAGCACTGGCTGCCGCTCTTCGCGATCGCGGCCGCGGGCCTGCTGGCCGGCGAGCTGCTCGCGCGACTGGCAGTGATCGCCGGCGTGATCTCGCCGGTCCTCGGCTTCCTCTCGCTGGCACTGGTGCCGTTGGCGAGCCTCGCCGCGCTGGTCGGGATGCTGCTCGTCGTCCGCAGCAGGGAAGCCCGGCGCTCCGATGTGTGGGGCGTGCTCGCCGCCGTCGGCAGCGTGCTGGTGCCGTTCTTGGTGGTCTACGAGAGCCGGGGCGACCTGCGCGCCGACCTGATCGCCTATGTCAACGGCAGCCTGCAACAGCGCGACCTGAGCGTCGGCGGAGACCTGGGCATCTTCCCGCAGATCGCCTCGTGGCTCGTGCTCGGCATCGTCATCGGTGCGCTGCTCGTGCGCACCGTGGGCGGCCGGGTGGCACACAGTGACCGCGTGGTCGCGTCTGGCGGAGCATCACGCGGAGTGCTGCACGTCGTGGTCGGGTACGCCGAGGCGGTCTGGGTGACGCTAGGTGCCTGGGTGCTCACGGGCGTCATCGGCGACCTCACCGACTGGTGGTCCGAGCGCCGCGTCGCGGACGGAATCTTCGACGCCTGGGCCGGAATCCGCGAGAGCCTCCCCACCCTGGGCGCGATCGGCGACTGGATCACGAGCGCACTGCCCGTGCTCACCGACGCCGCCGTGACCGGCCTGGTCGTCCCCATCTCGATGCTGACGATCGCCGTGATCGTCTACGGCCTGCAGGTGGTCGACACGGTGAGCACGGACGAGGTGGTGAACGCCGTCAAGCGCGGCCGCTGGACCGGGCTCACCAGCCGCGTGGGGGATGCGCCGCTGCGACTCGCCTGGAACCGGCTCTCCGACACCGGCGGGCGGTTCGGTGCGCTCGCGGGCGGACTCGCGCTGGTGCTGCGGTCGGCCTTCGCGCCCGTGCTCGCCTATTGCGTGCTGTTCACGGTGATCGCCAACGCCGACGTGGTGGTCTGGTGGCTCGCCCGACTCGTGCTCGGCTCCCGCGAAGAGGCTGTCTGGGTGGCCCTCTACAACCCGCTCAACGGGGTCGCGCAGATGATCACGCTCGTGCTCACCGTGGCCATCACGGCGGTGTTCGCCGACAGGTTGCTCACACGCTTCGGGGCATCCGGCCAGCTTCGTCGGCGTCAGAAGGGCAGGCGCAGCTCGATGAAGGTCGCCGCCGGGAACTCGCGCGAATCCACCCGCACTGACTCCAGCGCCGCATCCACCGGCACCAGCACCAGCACCGACTGAGTCCCGGGCACCGGGTCGTCGGCCGGGTCAGAGGTGCCGCACATCAGCTCCGAGGAGTAGGGGTCTCCGTTCGGGACCTCGCGCCCAGCCAGGAACAACCGGCCCTGCTCGTCGCGCACCTCGACCGTGCAGCTCCGGTACGTCTCGGTCTCGGTGGCCTCGACGTCGAAATCCAGCACGAGGTACGTGAAGCCGGACGGCGGCCGGTAGTCCTCGATCCCGCTGGCGATCTCGGCGCCGGTCAGGCGCACGCGCACCGTATCGACGCCCGCCCAGCCTTCCTGATCCGGCTCCACGGACACGTGCTGACCGAACTCCCACCAGCCCGTGCGCGCGTTCTCGCTCGCGAACCATCCCCATCCGGCGAGCGAGAGGACCAACGCGAGCACCGCCGTCGTGCTGGCGACGCGTCCGCGACCTCGTGGTTGGGTCGCGAGGCCGCTGCGCGGCCGATCGGGCCCCGACGACGGCGGCTCGCCGGAACTCTGCTCGCTCACCGGGGTCGGTGGCCCAGTCGGGCACTGTCCCTCGACGGCGCCGTACGGGTCGGGTGCGCCCTGGTGCTCGGTCATCGGTCGCCCTCCGCGAGCACGGTCCGGTCCTCGACCATCAGCGGCGTGGACGAGGGCGTCACGGTGAGCGGGATCCGCGCGGTCGTACCGGGCAGAAGCGTGTGCGGGCGCTCGGGGTTGAACACCAGCGTGAGGTCGTCCACGGCGTCGGCGGGCACCTCGAACAGCAGTCCGCCGCGGTACCAGATGTCCGGGCCGGCCAACCAGGGCCGGCCCGCCGAGCTGAACCCGCCGGGCGAGGTGAACTCGCGGCCGTCGGCGTCCATGAGCATGACCTCTTCCGGTGTGCCCCAGGCGTCCGTGGTCGCGTAGGAGAGGTCCACCAGCACGAAGATCCCCGGGCTGGTCACGGGCTCGCGGTCCTCGACGTGAGGGGAGGCTGTCGCGCCGTGGACGTGCACCTGGTAGTTCGCGGCGACCACGTCGACACCCTCGTCGCCACGTACGACTGTGTGCCATCCGGTGGCCAGGTGGTGGTTGTCGATCGCGTTCGCGCCGGCGCCCGCAGCCAGCGCGATCACCGCCATGCCCGCCACCACCCATCGGCGCTTCACTCGTCCTCCTCCTGGCGGATCTGGTCCGGGAGCTCGCCGAGGGGGAGCGTGACGTCGTAGGAGTCCGCCGTGGCACGCCAGGTGAAGTACCCCTCCTCGATGCTCCACTCGGTCCACCAGGTCCGGTTCATCGTGAGCGTCAGCTCCGGCGGGGCGTCCTCCAGTCCGGTGGTCCGCCACAGCAGCGCGACCTCGTAGGTGAGGCCGGGCTGTGCCTCGCTCAGCGAGCTGCCGGTGTCCAGTCGCAGCACCTCGTACGGGAATCGTGAGTTCTCGTTGGGCACCGTGTCCGGCAGCACGAAGGTCTCGTCGCTGAAGGTGACGCTGATCGGCTCCGTTCCCTGGTTGGTGATCTGCGCGACCGCACCGACCCAGCGCTCGCCGTCGGCGAGCCCGTAGGTGTCCACCTGGTCGGACACGAAGTAGTACCGCGGCACCACCAGATAGGCGCCGGTGTCGGTCACGACGTCAGGCGCCACCTCGCGCGGCGGCGGTTCCGCCTTCCCGAAGCCACCGACGGCACCGACGATGACCGGGACCAGGAGCAGCAGTGCCAGCAGGATCCGCCGCGGCCAGGTGGCCAGCAGGAACACCACCGCCGTGCGCGCGGTGATCGCCCCGGCCTCAGTCACAGGGGCAGATTAGCCCGGGCAGGTCCCGCACGTCGCCCGAGATCGCTGTGCTGGGTCGACCTCGCTGTTCTGAACCAGCGATCTCGGCCCAGGACAGCGATCTCGACGGCGGGAGTCACCCGGTGGTCTCGCCGGCACCCTCGTGGAGGGGAGCCTCCGGCGGCAGCGGGAGCGCCTCCACAGCCGGGTCGGCGCAGATGGCGGCGACCAGGACCCGCGTCCCGCCGATCACGGTCGAGTCCCAATCGACCTCGCTGACCAGCACCCAGGCGCGGTCGTCCGGCCACACGAGGCTGGGGGAGTGGGCAGAGGGCTCGAAGCCGTGCGCCTCCGCCTCCCGATCCCGCCACGGTGCCGCCAGTACCCAGTCGGGCGAGGTCAGCTCGGCCACCCCGCCCGTGAACAGCACGTGGTCGCGCCCGGGCAACTGCAGCCGAGGCCCGCGAGAGACGTCGTCAGCCAGGATCCCCGGCTGCCAGCGGTCCTTCGCGAACGGGCTGCGGAACCGCTCCGGGACCAGGTTCGCGAGCAGACCACGGTGCCGGTCGTCGTCGGAGGTACTCAGGAACGCCCGTGAGGGCGTGGGGCCGAGGTGACCCACGAGCCCACCCCAGCCTTCCCACACGGCGATCGCTCCGCCGTCGGGCGTGGTGGTGTGCTCGGCGAGGTGCCGCGCGACCGAGGCCAGCGTGGCCGGGGGCGGCTGGCCGAGCGCGGGCTCCTGGTAGCGCCATCCGTCGCGGTCGCGCGGTCCGTCCTCGTTCTCGACCACAACCCCGGGCGCCACCAGCGCACCCCACTGGGCGAGCGGGTGCACCGTGGTGCCGAACGCGGCCGCCGTGACCGCCCACGACACGTGCTCGCTGTCGATCTGCGGTGCGCGGTCCTCGAAGGCCTGCCACTGCGCGCGATGCGCCGCATACGGCAGCGGCGGCCACGCCTGCCCCACCGGGCGGTCCCGATCCGCAGGGTGGAACACCCGCGCATAGGCCTCGAAACCGCGCGGGACGACGTCGTGGATCGTGCCGCGCCACGGCGCGTCGAGCCGCTCGGCCATCCAGGCGCCGAGGCTGACGTCTGCAGTCCAGTGCATGGCGTGACGCTATCTGCTGGGCGCGAGCGCGGCGTCGGGTAGCGTCCGGTGTTCGTGGGTGCGATGAGCAGGGTGGCGGAGACGCTCGTCCCCGCTCGGCTGGGTCGCCCGTTCCGGTGGCTGCTCGCCTCGAGCTGGGTGAGCAACCTCGGCGACGGCGTCGTGCTGGCCGCCGGGCCGCTGCTGGTCGCTTCGCTCACCGACGACGCCCGGCTCGTGGCGCTCGGAGCGACGCTGCAGTGGCTCCCGCCGCTGCTGTTCTCCCTGGTTGCGGGCGTGATCTCGGACCGGTTCGACCGGTGGCGTGTCCTCGTCACCGGAAACGTGGTCCGCGTCGTGGTGCTCGGGGTGCTGGCGACGGCGGTACTCACCGGACATGTCTCGATCGCGATCGTGTTGGTGGTGCTGTTCCTTCTCGGCTGCGCCGAGGTGTTCGTGGACAACACGTCCTCGACGCTCGTGCCGATGCTGGTCGATCGCAAGGATCTGGCGGTCGCGAATGCGCGCGTGATGACCGGCGTCATCACACTGAACCAGCTCGCAGGGCCGCCGCTGGGCGCGGCGCTGTTCGCCCTCGGCCACGCGTGGCCGTTCGCGAGCCAGGTGCTGCTGGTGCTCGCGGCTCTCGTGCTGCTCTCACGCGTGCGGCTACCGGCTGTGGAGCGGGTGGGGGAGCGACGGCGCGCGCGGCACGACCTCGCGGAGGGGCTGCGCTGGGCCGTGTCGCATCCGGCCGTGCGCACACTGGTGCTGACGATCTTCAGCTTCAACATCACCTTCGGCGCGGCGTGGGCCGTGCTGGTGCTCTACGCGCAGCGGCAGCTGGGCCTCGGGGAGATCGGGTTCGGGCTGATCACCACGATGGGCGCGGCGGGCGGACTGCTCGGCACCGCGTGCTACGGGTGGCTGACCCGGCGGCTCACGCTCGGAGCGATCATGCGGATCGGACTGATCATCGAGACGCTCACCCACATCGGGCTCGCGGCCACGCGCGTGCCGTGGGTCGCGATGGTGATCTTCGTGGTCTTCGGCGCGCACGCCTTCGTGTGGGGAACCACCTCGGCGACGATCCGGCAACGGGTGGTGCCGATCCCGCTGCAGGGGCGCGTCAACGGCGTCAACAGCCTCGGGGTGTTCGGCGGCCTCGTACTGGGGTCGACGCTCGGCGGCTTCCTCGCCGAGCGGTTCACGGTGGCAGCACCGTTCTGGTTCGCCGGCATCGGCTCAGCCATCTTCGTCGTGCTGATCTGGCGCCAGCTCCGTCACCTCGACCAGGGCGATGAACCGGCCGAGGACGCTGCGTCCGCCTGAGAGACGCGGAGCTCAGGTGGTGGAGGACTCGGCCTCGGGGTCCTCCTCACCGGCCCCGCAGACGTCCGAGATCGTGACCTCGTGCTGGCCGGTGAGGGTGCGCTCGACGTCGTCGGCGCCGTGGAAGGTCAGCACGAACGTCATCGTGGTCGGGTTCTGCGCGGTCACACCCACGCCGACGATCACGGTGTCACCGGCGTCGAGCTCGTACTCGCCGACGTCCTCGCGCGCGCTGCTCGGATCGGCGGGCGGGTAGTCGCCGACCGAGAGACCGCCTGCGCCTCCCGTGAACGGCAGCACATAGGCGTCGAGGATCTCGACCTCGGAGGCGGGGTCCTCGGTCTCGAGGGTGAGGTCATCGAGCGTGATCGCGTCGGTGGCGGTGAGCACGGTGCTGAAGGTCAGCGGTGCGCCGAGCGCGTCTGCCACGCACGCCGTGGCCGCCCCGGCGGACTGGTTGGCAGCCGTCCCGAACACGGGCGGCTCCGGTTCACCGGCAGCGTCGGTGGTCTCCGTGGCCTCGGTGCTCGGATCCTCGGTGGGCGGCTCCTGCGAGGAGGTCTCCGAGGTGTCCGACGTTGGACCGTCGGTCGGGTCCGGAAGGTCGGGGGAGGGGTCGGTGCAGCCTACGAGCAGCAGGGCGGAGGCGGCGAGGGCGACGCCGAGACGAAGAGAACGCACCCGCTCATTGTGGTCCCGTTCGAGGGACGGACGTCCGCGCCACGCGGCGAGTCACGCCGTCGGGAAGCCGTAGACTCGCCGTCGGACACCATCCAGAGCAGCCGAGAGATCTGGCTCGACGACGCTGCAGCAACCATCCGCCCACCGCGGCACGGTGCTACTGCCAGGACCGATGGAGGCAACATGAGTTATGCGGGCGATCTCACATCCACCGAGGCGTGGGAGCTGTTGGAGAGCGACGAGAACGCCGTGCTCGTGGACGTGCGCACCCAGGCCGAGTGGGCGTTCGTGGGTGTGCCCGACACCGCGACCCTCGGCAAGCGGCCGGTCTTCGCCGAGTGGAGCTCGCTCGGCAGCGGACCGAACCCGGCAGCGTTCGTCGAGGCGGTGACCTCCCAGGTCGACCCCGGCACCCCGATCGTGCTGCTGTGCCGCAGCGGGCAGCGTTCGGCGATGGCCGCGCAGGTGCTCACCGCCGCCGGATACGGTCCCGCCTACAACGTCAGCGACGGGTTCGAGGGCGGTCTCGACGCCCACGGCCACCGAGGCTCCGAAGGCTGGCGTGCGGCTGGGCTGCCCTGGAGGCAGCAGTGAGCCGCCCCGAGCCGTGTACCGACCTGCCCGACGGCGTGGGGCCCGGAACGATCGCCGTCCGGGGCGGGTTCGAGCGCACCGCGTTCGAGGAGATCTCCGAGCCGGTGTTCCTCACGCAGGGATACGCCTACCCGCGTGCGGCCGACGCCGAGGCTGCGTTCGCCGAGGAGATCGACCGGTACACCTACAGCCGCTACGGCAACCCCACGGTCAACGCGTTCGAGGAGCGGCTGCGGCTGCTGGAAGGGGCCGAGGCCTGCTACGCGACGGCGACCGGCATGGCTGCGGTGTTCACCTCGCTCGCCGCCGTGCTGCAGCAGGGCAGTCGCGTCGTGGCCAGCAAGGCGCTGTTCGGGTCCACCTTCGTGGTGCTCAACGAGATCCTGGGCAAGTGGGGCGTGCGCACCGACTATGTCGGGGCGACCGACCTGCAGGGGTGGGCCGATGCGTTGAGTGAGCCGGCCGACGTCGTGATCTTCGAGACGCCCTCGAACCCGATGCAGGAGATCGTGGACATCGCCGCGGTGACCGAGCTGGCGCACCGCGCCGGCGCGATCGTGATCCTCGACAACGTGTTCGCCACCCCGGTGCTGCAGAAGCCGCTCGACTTCGGTGTGGACGTGGTGGTGTATTCGGCCACGAAGCACATCGATGGCCAGGGCCGCGTGATGGGCGGCGCGATCCTCGGGCCGAAGGACTACATCTACGGGCCCGTGCAGACGATGATCCGCAACACGGGCCCGAGCCTGGCGCCGTTCAACGCGTGGGTGCTGCTCAAGGGCCTGGAGACGCTCGCGCTGCGGGTTCGCGCGCAGGCCGCGGCCTCGCTCGAGCTGGCGCGGTGGCTGGAGGAGCAGCCGCAGGTGGAGCGCGTGCACTACCCGTTCCTGGAGTCCCACCCGCAGCACGAGCTGGCGAGGACCCAGATGACCGGCGGCGGCACCGTGGTCACGTTCGACCTCAGCGACGGCGGCCTCGAGGGCGACGCGCTCAAGAAGCGCACGTTCGGATTCCTCGATGCACTCCGCATCGTCGACATCTCGAACAACCTCGGCGACCTCAAGTCACTCGTGACGCACCCGGCCACGACGACGCACCGCAAGCTCGGCCCCGAGGGGCGCGCCGCGTGTGGGATCAGTGAGTCGACCATCCGGTTCTCGGTCGGCCTCGAGGACGTCCCCGACCTTCGCGCCGACCTCGCCCAGGCCCTCGCCCCCCTCTGACCTTTCAACGCTCTTTCGGCACGGGGAGGGTTTCAACGCTCTTTCGGCACGGGGAAGGTTTCAACGCTCTTCCGGCACAGGGAAGGTTTCAACGCTGTGCCGGATCAGCGTTGAAACCCTCCCGTTGCCGGATCAGCGTTGAAAGCTAGACCTGGGTGAGGGAGCCGTACTTCGCGAAGGCGCGGTTGCTCGGGACGATCTCGCGGCCCAGCGGGGTGAGCGTGATCGGGATGATCTTGAGCTCGGCGATCGCGAGCGGGATGCCGATGATCGTCACGAACAGGGCCAGCGCACTGGCGAGGTGTGCGATCGCGAGCCAGATGCCGGCGACCACGATCCAGATCACGTTGCCCACTGCCGAGGCCACGCCGGCGCTGGGCTTCTGCACCACCGTGCGGCCGAACGGCCACAGCACGTAGTTCGCGATCCGGAACGAGGCCACGCCCCACGGGATCGTGATGATGAGGATGCAGCAGATGACTCCGGCCAGCACGTAGCCCAGCGCCATCGGGATCCCGGCGAGGATCAGCCAGATGATGTTGAGCAGAACGTTGAGGACCTTCATCTACACGACCCCGAACAAGCGGTCGCCGGCGTCACCGAGCCCGGGCACGATGTAGCCCTTCTCATTCAGCCGCTCGTCCACCGCCGCGACCACGACCCGCACGTTCGCCTCGTCGCCCACCATCTGCTCGACTGTGCTCAGCCCCTCGGGGGCAGCGAGCAGGCAGATGCACGTGACGTCGGTCGCGCCCCGCTCGAGCAGGTACTGGATCGCCGCCACGAGGGTGCCGCCGGTCGCGAGCATCGGGTCGACCACGTAGCACTGCCGCCCCGAGAGGTCCTCGGGTAACCGGTTCGCGTACGTGACCGCCTCCAGGGTCTCCTCGTCGCGAACGAGTCCGAGGAACCCGACCTCCGCCGTGGGCATCAGCCGGGTGATGCCCTCGAGCATGCCGAGACCGGCGCGCAGGATCGGCACCACCATGGGCCGCGGCTCGGTCAGGCGCTGCCCGGTCATCGTGGTCACCGGGGTCGTGATGTCCACGGGTTCGGTCTTCAGACCTCGTGTGGCCTCGTAGGTCAGCAGCGTCACCAGCTCCTCGGTGAGCTGCCGGAACGTGGGCGACGGCGTTCGCTCGTCTCGCAGCAGGGTGAGCTTGTGCGAGACGAGCGGGTGGTCAGCCACGTGCAGGTGCATGGTCCGCACGATATCCCGCCTCGGCTCCCTCGCACGAGGGATGCGAGCGCCGGCAGGACCGCCCAGGATGGATGACATGTCCGCCTACGCCATCGCCCACCTGCAAGAGTCGCCGCCGCACCCGGACATCGCCGAGTACATCGAGCGGATCCCTGGGACGTTCGAGCCCTTCGGCGGGCAGTTCCTGGTGCATGCCACACCGCACGAGGTCAAGGAAGGCGCGTGGCCCGGCCACGTCGTGGTCATCGGCTTCCCGGACATCGCCCGCGCCCGCAGCTGGTGGGACTCACCCGCCTACCGGGAGATCGCGCCGCTGCGTTCGCGGCACATCGCCGGCGACCTCATCCTGGTCGCCGGCGTGCCGGAGGGCTACGACCCCGCCCGCACCGCCCAGGCGATGCGGGACGCACTCCCCGTCGAGTAGCCGGGCGTCACAGCAGCGCCAGGTCGATGCGTGCCGCTGTGGCGTGCCATCCGGCCCGCGCGAAGCCGCGCACCATGCCGAGGTTGACGTCATCGGTGTCGGCGATGAGCGTGTGGGCACCGGTGGCGACCAGGTCTCGCGTCGCGGCCGCGACCAGCTCGCCACCGAGCCCGCGCCCTCGATGCTCGACGGCGACGCCCACCGCCGCCACGAAGGCGCGGCCATCCAGCATCTGGCGCCAGGTGACGAACCCGGTGTCTTCGCCGTCGAGCGTCGCGAACCTCAGGCACTCGGGCGGGTCCGACTCGAGCAGGTCGTCGGCCTGCTCGGCGGCGGCCTGGGCGAGGCCGTGCTCGGTGACCAGCGCGCCGTCGTGCACATCGAGCGACCCCGGCAACACCCGGGTCAGCAGGGCAGTCAGCCGGTCACGATCGCCGGCTGACGCCTGCTCGAGCCCGACCGACAGCGGCACCGCGGCGCTCGCATCGGCCACGCACGCGGCTGCCAGGTGGTAGTGCCGGCGCGTGACGAGCACCCGCCAGCCGGCACGCTCGAACAGCGAGACGATCCGTGCGACCTCCGGGTCGGCCAGTGGCTCGTCGGCAACCGGCGACTCGAACGAGGCCTCGGCGGAGCCGGCTGTGCGAGCCCACGCGGTCGCCGCGTCGACGAGCGTGGCGGCCGCGACATCGTCGGTGGGCAGCGACAGCATGTCCAGCAGGGCGAAGTCACCCATGAGGCGACGGGCGAGAAGCCCGGTCGCGGCGCCGTCGTCGGCTCGGATCGCCCACACCCGCTCGGGTGCCCGTTGGCCGCGCTCGAAGAGCCGATCGAGGGAGGGGTTCACGAACAGCA
>NZ_JBMDXJ010000436.1:0-1535 GCF_048594945.1 Pseudactinotalea sp.
AGGTCTCCCTCCCGCGCGTTCTGCACGAGGCGGGTCCCGGCCTGGATCGCGCGGCGACGCTTAGCGCCCTCGGCGATCATCGCCGCCCAGTAGTCCGTCGCGTCGCCCACGGGCGCGGCTTCGGAGAGGGTGAACACGCCGCCCGTCTGGTAGCCGGGCACCTCGCCTCGGAGTGCCCCGTCCATGGAGACGATGTCGACGGGCTCGCCGCCCTTCCAGCGGCGGTGGAGGACGCCCCACACGGCCCCGAGGGTCGCGTTGGAGAAGTCGTCCTCGGTGACGTGCTGTGCCGCCCAACGGATCGCGGACGGGTCGAGTAGCGCGGCGCCGATCACGGCACGTTCGGCGAACTCCGTGCTGGTCGCCTGGTAGTCGTCAGACATACTTCATCCATTCCGGCTTCTGGGCCATCAGTGTTGGTGTGCCGAGGTCGTCGTCCCATTTCTCGGCGCGGAGCCATTTGCCGGGGTAGGGGACGAACTGGGGATCGGTCCCGGACGCCTTGACGTGGTCCCAGTACGCTCGGGTCTTGGTCATGAGGTCGTCGTGGCTGATCTTCTTGGGGACGGCTGCGGTGTATGCCTTCTCTGCGTCGCCCTTGGATACCTTCTTCTCCCAGATGCTCCACCAGTCGGGGAAGTTCTTCTTCGGGGGCTCGTGCACGCTCGGCCCGTCAGGGTTGAGCAAGATATCTCTATCCCTATCCCTATCCCTCTCCGACCCCAGACTGGGACCCGTAGAAGGCGCTGTATAAGGCTCTATATAAGAACCAGAGAAGGGCTTTATGTCATCGGCGCAGGCCAGGAGGGTTTTTGCCGCAGTCTTGCCTTGCGCGGCTTCGTCCTCGGCGACTGCCCGACGTAGCTCATCGGCAAGCACGCTGCGCAACTCCTCCGAGAAGGTGTTGCGCACTGAGTTGGCGATGCTCGCGGCGGTCGTTGGCTTCTTCCATGCCCCGGACGCGCGGACTGTCGACCGGACCAGCATCTCGCCCGTGTCGTCGTCGGTGACCACGAACCGGGTACGCCTTAGCTCGTCCACGGCGGTGATGATCCGCTTGGCTGTGAAGCCTCCTGCGAGTCGCGCGAACTTCGCTGGGGCGTAATCAAGCACCCCGGCAAGGTTCGTAGTCGGGTGCGACATCGCCATGATGTACACGAGCTGTGCGTCAACGGTGAGGTTGGTGAAGTCGCGGTCGTTCCAGATGGATAGTTTTAGCTGCGCGTATTCACGCTTGCTCAATCTTCCTCCTTCCCGTCGTCGTTCTCGGTCAGCGGCGGGGTGATCCAGGTTTCGCCGCCGTATTCGGTGTGATGGTCGTGATCGGTGTAGCAGCCGATCAGGTTCAATTCTTGGAGGAAGGGGCTCACTCGTCGTCCTCGGTGAGCAGCCAGAGTGAGCGGGGCTGAGGTGCTCCCGCGACGGTCAGTGCGGAGTCGAGGCCGAATGGGTTGCTGGCGCGCACTTCCTCGCCATCCCACTCGGCCAAGAACTCCCTGCCGTCATCGCGGACGATGATGTGCGTCCGGTCGATC
>NZ_JBMDXJ010000437.1:0-5960 GCF_048594945.1 Pseudactinotalea sp.
GCTGATCACGGCGGCGTTCGGCAGCTGCTCCTGCATCCAGCCCAGGTGCTTGCGCAGCCGGGGCAGCGCCTCGGTCGACCGCAGCACGAACCGCACCATCAACTCGCCCGCCGGCGAGCTCGTGACCAGCACGTGCTTGAGCTCGCCGCGCCGAGCCGGTACCGAGTACGGGGTCAGCCGCGCCCGCGTGATCATCGCCCGCAGCGCCGGCATCGCCTCGACCAGCGCAGCCTCGTGCAGGGGGCAACCGGACAGGTCCACACCCAGCCCACCGCCGTCGAGAATCCCGAGAGTCGGATCCTCGACGGACCCGGCGACCACCATCTTCGCCTTGTTCCGGAACCCGGCCTCCAGGCCCGTGAAGGCGGGTTTCCAGCCGAGAGGCCCGACGGCGTCGCTCACCGCCCGCTGCTTGCTCGCCACCTGCTCGGGGTAGGGGACCTCGATCAGCGTGCAGGAGCGGCAGCGGCCCGCCGCGTAGTAGGTGCAGTCCATCGGCGCTCAGCCTGACTGCTCGCCGAGCCACGGGCAAACCGTCGAGGGCGGAAAAGCCCGTGGCGTGAGCCCGTCGGCGTGCTTGGCTGGACCGATGACCGTCACCATCAGGCCGCTCGACACCGCCTCCGACCGCGAGCTCACCGAGTACATCCGTCTCGACCATGCCTGCGACGAGGTGCTCTTC
The DNA here is from genome assembly GCF_048594945.1 of Pseudactinotalea sp. Lineage (NCBI taxonomy): Bacteria > Bacillati > Actinomycetota > Actinomycetes > Micrococcales > Cellulomonadaceae > Pseudactinotalea > Pseudactinotalea sp. The sequence goes on from NZ_JBMDXJ010000437.1 coordinate 683, forward strand.
GGTGGCATCGAGAACCACACCGTCGAGCAGACCCGCGCCAGGCTCGAGCCGAACCAGTACTGGGAGCTCGGCCACTGGGTCGCGGTGTCCGGCTCCGGTGACGACGAGCGCATCCTCGGGTACGGCGGCACGTCGGTGCCGCTCAGCGAGAACCTCGACACCGTGCACGTGGACCTCTCGGTTCACCCGGAGCACCGCGGCCAAGGCATCGCCACGGCCCTGCTGAACGAGGCCCTGCTGCCTGCGATCCGCGCCACCGGCCGCCACCTGATCAGCGCGTACGGCGCGATCCCCGCCGAAGGCGACCCGGACGACATGAGTCTGCCGGTGAACAAGATCGCCGCCGCCCACGGACTGAGCCGCAAGAACGTCGCGGTCTGCCGCATCCTCGACCTTCCCCTCGACGACGAGCTGCTCGATGACCTCGCCGCCCAGGCCGCCGAGAAGCTCGGCGACTACCAGGTGCTCTACTTCGAGGACACCGTGCCCGAGGAGCACCTCGCGGCCTACGGCGTGCTGCTGCGCCAGCTCGAGCTCGACGAGCCTGACGAGGAGGTCGAGCACGAGGCTCCCGAGTTCACACCGGAGCGGATCCGCCTGGCCGAGAAGCGCCGCCGGGACTCCGGCACCCGGTCCCTCATCGCGGTGGCCCAGGCTCCCGACGGAGCCTTCGCCGGCAACAGCGTGGTCGAGTTCCACGGCGGTGAAGGCACCACGATCGGGTGGCAGGAGAACACGCTCGTGATGCCCGAGCATCGCGGTCACCGCCTCGGGCTCGCGCTGAAGGTCGAGACCCATCGGCGGCTGCGGCAGGAAGCCCCGGCGCTCCGCTCGATCGCGACGTGGAACTCCCACGTGAACCCGTGGATGATCGCGATCAACGAGCAGCTCGGCTACCGCGTGGCGCACCGCGAGATCGCCTTCCAGGGCCGCCCCGCCCTCCTGCCGCCGAGATCGTAGGGAGGTGGCGAGATCGTAGATCTGGATCTACGAAGTCGACGCCGATCTACGATCTCGGCGGCAGGGGTGGGCGGGCGGTAGCCCGGTGGGCCAGCCCGGTGGGCCAGCCCGGTGGGTTGGTCAGCCGGCGATCGCCGTGTCGAACAGCTGGGTGGCGGCGGCCTCGAAGAGCTCCTGCATCGGACCACCCTCGTAGCCGGCCGCCAGGTGCGCGGCGGCGATCCCCGCCCCGAGCTGCAGCGACGCCAGGTCGTCGCGCCCGAGACTCTTCGGCGGTGGCCACGGCCACTTGCGGGGCCAGCCGGTGCCGCACCAGTCGTCGATGTCGATCATGAACGAGCGGGTGCCGCCCTCGCCCTGACCGATGGCCGCCATCGCCATCATCGCGAGCTGGCCGTAGCCGATCGCGGTGTACGAGACAGCCGTCCGCCGCTGCTGACCGATGTCCACAGGCGGCAACGGCTGCGGGTTGAGCGCCGCGATCCCCGCCGTGTTCAGCCCGAGCGGACCGCCGCCGACGACCTCCCAGACCTTGGGGTTGATGTGAGCGAAGAACTCCAGCCGGTTGCCGCTGGCGAGAGCCCTGAACAGCTCCGTCGCACTAGCCATGATTGCCTCCACCATGCAGGGGCGCACCCGATGTGCGCCACACCAGGAAGGAGGCGGCGAGGACCCCGCAGATACGTGCGAGCGCGCGATCGGACGAGTCTGAGCCCGCTCGACTCAGGCGAGCAGGCGCACCCAGACGGCGGCAGCGGCCGTCGTACTGATCTCGACCGGTCGGTCCTCGAGATCGAGCCCGACGGCGCCGGTTTGGTCGGCTGCCGAGGTCACCGTGAGCTGGGCTCCCGGTCGGATGCCCTTCTCAGCGAGATAACGCAGGATCGGCGAGCTGCGGTCGCTGACGCGGACCACCTCGACCCGGGTGCCCGCGTCGGCAGCCGTGAGTGGCTCGGCCGCCGTGCTGCCGCGCTCGCCCTCGCGCGGGATGACGTCACCGTGCGGGTCGGCGCGTGGATGGCCGAGGGCCGCGTCCATGCGCGCGAGCACCACGTCGGAGACCCCGTGCTCGAGGAGGTCCGCCTCGCGGTGCACCTCGTCCCAGCCCAGCCCGAGGCGTTCGACCAGATAGGTCTCGATGATCCGGTGCCGGCGCACCAGCCCGACGGCGAGCGGCTCGCCCAGCGCGGTCAGCGTCACCGTGCCGTAGGGCTCGTAGTCCACGAGCCCGTCACGGGCCAGGCGGCGCAGGTTCGCCGACACGGTCGAAGGGGTGACGCCGAGACGATCGGCGATGTCGGTGGTCTGGGGGCGCCCGCCCGGCCACTCGTACGCCTTCCAGACCACCGTGAGGTAGTCCTCGGCCATGCGACCGACGTCGTCCTGGTGCTGGGTCATCGCTGTGATCCTAGGCAGCGGACGGCTCGCGCTCGCGGTCCGTCTGTGCTCCGGACCGCGATCGTGCGAACGGGGCGCGCAGCGTGGGCAGGATGTGGCGGCGGTGTGCGACCAGCAGCACGGTCGCGATCACGACCTGCAGTGCGGAGAGCCAGTACCTGCCGGCCGTGTCCGTCACGGCGAACTGGGCGGCGAAGATCGCGAGCAGGCCGAGCGCCGAGGCCCAGTGGAACCGCAGCGCCAGGATGATCGCGACGCCCATCACGGTCTGGGTGGCGGTCAGCACGAACTCCTCCACCTGCCGCGCGTCGAGGGCGAGGTCCGTGCCTCCGCCGCCGAGCAGGTGGGCAACCGGCAGCGAGCCCACCAGCAGGCTCCACTGGTTCACCTTCGAGGCGATGAGCGTGCCGATCGCCGCCGCGCCGTGCCCGCGCAGCGCGAACATCACCGCGATGATGAACTCCGGCGCCTCCGAGGCGAGCGGCGCCAGCCACTGCACCAGCAGGTAGGAGTCGACGCCGAGCGAGGTGCCGGCGCTGACCATCGACTCCGCGAACGGCTCCGCCACGGCGAGGATCAGGGCAGCCGATACCACGAACAGGGTGATGACGGTGGTGCGTCGCACTCTCACGGGCAGCGCCACGATCAGAGCGGCGCCGCCGACGAACTCCTCCTCGTCGTCGTCCTCGACCTTGCTCGCCCGCCACAGGTAGATCCCGAACGTCACCACGAGCACCAGGCCGAGCCAGATCGGGATGTGGCCGAGTGCCGGGATCGCGAACGCGAGCACGGCGAGGATCGCCAGGAACCCGATGTCCAGGCGACCCTGCGGAGGAATGGCGAGTGCGCGCGGCGCGGGCGTGCCCGAGGTGCGCGACCGGGCTCGCGCGACCAGCAGCGCCACGATCACCACCAACGGCCACCCGAAGCCGAGGAGCAGCCGGTTGGAGCCGGTCATGTTCGCGGCGGCGTACTACTCGTACTCGGGCTCGGAGCCGGAGCGGAACGCGTAGTACAGGTCGACGGCGTACTCGGGCAGCACCGCGATGAACGCCAGCAGCGCGATCGCGAGAGCGCCGGAGATGTCCTTGCGGGCGGCCTCGGCCGCCCAGGCGAGCAGGAACGCCGCGGCCACGATCGCGGCGCCGAAGAGCAGCATGTCGAGCACCGGGTCGGGGCGCAGGCCGGCGACCCGCAGCACGACGGCGGGGGTGGCGATCAGGAGGCAGAGCAGGACACGGCGGAGCAGTGAGATGGGCACGGTGAGCCACCCTGAACCGCCGATCCCGGGTGTGTCCACGGCCAAGACGTTGTTGGAGGCGTCCAACACTCGGCGGCCTGCCGTCGTGCAGACTGCGAAGGGTGAGAAGCAATGAGCACGGCCAGCCGATCGGCATCGATCTTCCGGGGTGGAAGCCACCGCCGCGGCCGGTGCTGTCGCAGCTGGCCGGACGCTGGTGCCATCTCGAGGCGCTGACCGCCGACCATGCCGACGCGCTGTTCGGCGAGGTGGGCGGTCCCGGGCGCGAGGCGCTGTGGACCTACCTCGCCGACGGCCCGCACGCACGCCCGGAGGATCTGCGCCGCCACGTGGCACGGCGGCTCGCCGGCCCCGACGTCCACGTCGTGGTGCGCGACGAGCAGGGTGTCGCGTGCGGCCTCGCCGCCCTGATGCGGATCGACGAGCCCAACGGCGTGGTGGAGGTGGGGTCGATCGTGCTCGGGCCGCGGCTGCAGCGCACGCGCGCGGCGACCGAGGCGATGTCGCTGCTCGCGCGCCACGTGTTCGATCTGGGGTACCGCCGGTACGAGTGGAAGTGCGACTCGCTCAACGAGCCCTCCCGGCGCGCGGCCGAGCGGCTCGGGTTCCGCTACGAGGGGACGTTCCGCGACCACGTAGTGACCAAGGGGCGCTCGCGCGACACCGCCTGGTTCGCGATGACGCTGCCGCAGTGGCCGTGGATCCGTGCGGCCCACGACGCCTGGCTCGCGCCGGACAACTTCGACGGCGGTCGTCAGCGGCGGCGCCTGGTCGAGCTGCTGGCCGAGGCTGCGGGTGGCTCCGACACCGCTGCCGCGGTCTGAGCCGGCCCGGTCTCACCGCGCAGACGTTCAGGTGTCCGCCGACGCCCGCTCGGCCCGCGCTCGCGAGAACGCCTGGACGCACGCCTCGATCTGCTCCGGATCATGGGCGGCGGAGAGCTGCACGCGGATCCGGGCCTTCCCCTTCGGGACCACCGGGTAGGAGAACGCGGTGACGAACACGCCCAGCTCGAGCATCCGGGCCGCGACGTCCGCGGCGAGCGCGGCGTCTCCGAACATCACCGGCACGATCGCGTGCTCGCCGTCGAGCAGGTCGAAACCCTCCTCGGCCATGCGGCGTCGGAACAGCGCGGCGTTGGCGAACAGGCGCTCGCGGAGCTCGCCGGCACCGGTGACGAGGTCGAGTGCGGTCAGGGTCGCGGCCACGATCGCGGGCGCCACCGAGTTCGAGAACAGGTACGGCCGGCCCCGTTGCCGCAGCAGGTCGACGATCTCCTGGCGGCCGCTCACGTAGCCGCCGGAAGCGCCACCGAGCGCCTTGCCGAACGTGCCGGTCCAGATGTCGATCCGGTCGGTGACGCCGAAGTGCTCGGGGGTGCCGGCGCCGGTGGCGCCCATGAACCCGACGGCGTGCGAGTCATCGACCATCACGAGCGCGCCGAACTCCTCGGCGGCATCGCAGATCTCGGGCAGCGGCGCCAGGTAGCCGTCCATCGAGAACACGCCGTCGGTGACGACGACGACCCGGCGAGCTCCGCCGTCGCGGGCAGCCTGCAGCTGGGCGCGCAGGTCGGCCATGTCGCGGTTCCGGTAGCGGAACCGGGCCGCCTTGCTCAGCCGGACGCCGTCGATGATCGAGGCATGGTTGAGCTCGTCC
>NZ_JBMDXJ010000438.1:0-3183 GCF_048594945.1 Pseudactinotalea sp.
CATGATCTCGGTGAGGATGATGCGGTGGTGGCTGTGCGCCGTCGAGTGCAGCCGGTCGACGGCCTCGGTGGCGATCTCGGTGGCGGTCGCGAAACCGAACGTGGTGTCGGTCTCGGCGATGTCGTTGTCGATCGTCTTGGGCAGGTGGATGACGTTGAGGCCGGCCTTGACCAGGCGCAGCGCGTTCTTCGCGGTGCCGCCGCCGCCGAGCATGATCAGCGCGTCGAGACCGGCCCGCTCGTAGTTCTCCACCACGGTCGGCACCATGTCGACCGGACCGTCCTCGCTCGGGAACTTGTGCACCTTGTCGCGCGAGGTGCCCAGGATCGTGCCGCCCACGGTGAGGATGCCGGAGAGCTTGCGTGAGTCGAGGTCGTCGTGGCGGTCCTCCACGAGGCCGGTGATGCCGTCGCGGAACCCGATCAGCTCCATGCCGTAGTGGCCGATCGCTGTCTTGCCGAAGCCGCGGATCGCCGCGTTGAGGCCGGGCGAGTCACCGCCCGCGGTCAGGATGCCGACTCTTGTGCTGGTCATGTGATTCCCTCCGAGGCCGGTCACCGCGTCGAGTACTACCCCTGCTGATGGGCGGCGTAGCCGGGAATGATCTGGTTGGTGATGATGTCCTCGAGCACGTCGTGGTGGGCGAATCCGTTCCACGCGGCGGTGAGGGTCGCTCGCTCCAGATCGGCCAGGTCCCAGCCCGCTTCGGCCACGAGCAGCGCCATCTCACGACTCATCGACGTGCCGGACATCAGCCGGTTGTCGGTGTTGATCGTCACCGCGAAGCCCAGGTCGCGCAGCCGTGTGATCGGGTGGTCGGCGATCGAGGCACCGGTGCCCGTCTGAATGTTCGAGCTCGGGCACACCTCGAGCGGGATCTGCCGATCCCGCACCCAGGTGGCGACGACACCGAGCTCGGCGGAGTCCGGGTCGGCGGGGTCAGCACCCTCGCTCGTCCGCACGTCACCGATGATGTGGACGCCGTGCCCGATCCGCAGGGCGTGGCAGTCGATGACGGCCTGGTCGATCGAGTCGAAGCCGGCGTCCTCACCCGCGTGGATCGTCACCGGCACGCGCGCACCGCGCAACCGGTCGAAGGCGACCGTGTGCAACGTGGGTGGGAACCCGTCCTCGGGACCCGCGATATCAAATCCAACAACCCCGACTCCGAGATTCTCGATCGTGAGCTCCGCGATCTCGGCGCTGCGTTCGGCCTGGCGCATGGCGGAGAGCAACGTGCCCACGCGGATGGTGTGCCCGTTCTCGGCAGCCTCGGCCACGCCGTCGGCGAAACCCTGCTCGACGGCGTCCACCACCTCCTGCAGGCTCAGTCCCCGCTCCTGGTGCTGCTCGGGCGCGTACCGCTGCTCGGCGTAGACCACGCCGTCGGCGGCCAGATCGAGCACCGACTCCTTCGCGACCCGGCGTAGTCCCTCCGTGGTCTGCATGACCGCACACGTGTGCGCGAACGTCTCCAGGTAGCGCACCAGCGATCCGGAGTCGCAGGCCTCGACGAACCACTGCGCGAGCGCATCCGGGTCGGTCGTGGGCAGCTCGTGGCCGATCTCGGCGGCGAGCTCGATGATCGTCGCCGGGCGCAGCCCGCCGTCGAGGTGGTCGTGCAGCACGACCTTGGGCAGGGCGCGGATCTCGTCCGAGGTCAGGGTCACAGTGCCGAGCGTAGTGCGGACACCTCCACACGGGCGAGTGCCGCGGCGACGTCCTCGGTGCAGGCGCGGATGCTCCTCACGTGCGGGAGGTCGCCCACATCGGCACGGTCCTGACCGACGATGTAGGCCTCCTCGGCGGCGCGGATCATCGGAAGGTCGTCGCGGCCGTTCCCGAGCACGACCAGGTGCTCGTCCGGCTCGCGTAGCGCCGCCACGGCCTGCCACGTGCCCACGCCGGCAGCGACGATGTCTGCGGCGCCGGACGAGTGCCTTGCCAGGGTGACGCCGGGGACGTCACGCACAGCCTCCGCAGCATGTCGGGTGTCGGCGACCGTGCCCATCACGACGTCAGTCAGGTCACCGGGCGCCGGCGGACCGGGCAGCACATACCGGTGCGCGGTACCCAGCGTCGGCAGCGCATCGGGACTGCTGGCAGCGAAGTACGTCCCGTACTCGAGGCAGAAGTCGGCCCCGGCCGCGACGAGCCTGTCGACGACGGTCGACAACGCCGCCGTGGCGAGCGGCACTCGTGCCGTGCCGGCCGAGGTGACCGTGAGCGCACCATGGCAGCAGATACGCCCGAGCCGGTGCTGCAGCTCGGGGAACCACTCCCAGACCTGGCGTGGGGACCGCGATGTCGCGACGGCGATCCGTACGAACGGCCGGTGCGCAGCGAGCCGACGCAGGGCCGCGATCACCGGCGGCTCCGGTCGCTCACCCGTGAACGTCAACGTGCCGTCGAGGGCGCACACCAGCAGGAGGCGAGGAGCCGAGATCACCGACGTAGCCATGCCGACAGCCTGCGCATGACCGCTTTCTCCTCGCTTTCGTGGCGCCGCCGTGGCTACCCTCGGGAGCGGTCGGGGAGGTGATCCAGTGCTGTTTCGCGTGCTCGGCCCTGTGGCTCACCACGTGGGTGGGCAGTGGGTCCAGGCGGGTGGCGCCCTGCGCCGGCGCCTGCTCGCGGTCCTGCTGGCACGAGCGGGCCAGCTCGTCTCCCACGACCAGCTCGCGGAGGCGCTGTGGCAGCGCGACGCGGACGCGCGCGCCCAGCAGCGCCTGCATGTGCACGTGCACCGGCTTCGGGCGGAGCTGGAGCAGCCAGAGCTGCTCATCGGCCACGAGGGTGCGTATGAGCTACGCCCGCCACCGGGGAGTCTCGATGCGCAGCGGTTCGAGGAGCAGGCGGACCGGGCGTCCGCCTCGCAGGACGAGACCGTGAGGGCCGAAGCCGCGCTCGCGGCCCTGCGCGAGTGGCCGGCAGGCTGGTCGGTACGCGCCTACGACTCCGTCGATGTCGCCGTGTGCCGCGACGAGGCCGAGCGGCTGGAAGCCTTGCGCATCGACGTCGCCGAGCTGTATCTGACCGCGGAGGTCCAGCGCGGCCGGCACCTCGACGTCCTCCCCGAGCTGGCGGCGCTGGCGCGTCTGCACCCGCTGCGCGAGTCGATGCAGGCACAGCTGATGCGAGCGCTCCATCAGGCCGGCCGGCGCCACGAGGCGCTCGAGGTCT
>NZ_JBMDXJ010000439.1:0-9011 GCF_048594945.1 Pseudactinotalea sp.
CATGATGTGGCCGCGGTCGACGTCCATCGCCACAACAAGCCCGCCGTCGACAGCGATGGCGTACTCGGCCTCAGGGATCGTCAGGGTGACGGTCTCCCCGCTCGCCGGGTCGATGCTCGTGATGAGGCCGACGCCGTCCCGCGCCGTGCACACGACCTGGCTCGTGACCGCGCAGGTCTCGCCGACGGCGTCGTGGCGCCACAGCGGTTCGCCGGTCGCCGGGTCGTAGCCGGTGACCACCTCGTCGAGCACGATCACGACGTCGCCCACGGGTCGCAGCACGGGTATCGGGGTGGCGAGCTCGATCTCGGTGCTCCAGGCCGGGACCGCTGGAACGGTGAGGTCCAGTTCGAGCACGGCCGCCGAGGTGCCCTGCGCCGTCCCGACCCCGATCGAGGGATACGGCCGGTCGGGCGCGGACGCCACACCAGCCAGCACCAGCACGGCCGCCAGGGCCGCCCACGACCAGGGCGCGGACCGGCGTGGGCGAGTCTGCCCCACCGGCGTCGGTGGCGGGCTGTGCTCGACCAGGTCGAACTCCTCGACGTCGGTCATCGAGATCCATTGTGCGCTCGCCGGGATGTGCCCGTCATGGGGATGGGTCAGCGTCCAGTCGCATCACGACGTCGGTCGTGAAGGCCAGGATGCCGCCGTCGACAACGGCGAGCCTCACGAAGCCGTCCGGGACCTGGATCGACCAGCGGGTCTCGCCGGTGCGCCGGTCGATACCCTCGGCCTCGCCGTTCGTGGCGAGGACGAGCGTGTCGGACGTGGCCAGCGTCTGACCCCAGGAGTCCGGCCGTTCCCAGAGCTGCTCGGCGGTGGCCTGGTCGATGGCGACCAACCTGAGGTTGACGAGATCCGGTGCGTCGTCGCAGTACTGCACGAGGACCCCGTCGAGCCGGATGCTGGTGAAGCAGCTTCCGCCCTCCGAAGGCGCATGCGTCCTCGTGCCGCCGTCCCAATACGCCACCACCGACCCGGCCGGCTCCTCACGCAGCGAGACGGCTCCGCCGAACGCGTCGTCGGTGCTCAGCCACATCTCGCCGGGCGGGATGATCACCTCGCTCCCGTCGGCGGCGACGAGCTGTGTCGTGCCGTCGTGGAGCAGCGTGCGCGTCGCCCCGTCCACGGCAGTCTCCAGCGGTGGGAAGGTTGTGGGGTCTCCACCCGACGCGAGATCGACGGTCCCGCCCCAGGTCTGGACCGTGCCGGCGGTGACCTCGATCGGGAGGTAGGACGCGTCGGCCATCCCGGAGATGGCCAGCTGCGAGCGCCACAGCTCGGCCCCGGAGGAATCGAGCCGGACGAGGTCCGCGAGCGCAGTGGTGCCGCCCTCCATCACCAGCATCCCGCCGTCGTCCAGCAGCAGGGCACTCATCGCGCCGGGATGGTCGGCGGCGACACTCTCACCGCCATCGGTCGGATAGGTCACGACGGCGGCATCCCGGGTGCTGCCGTCGGTCACGCAGGTGACGGCCTCAGCGCCGAGCTGGCAGGTCTGGTCGTCGTCCTCGATGCGCAGTCGCACGGCGCCGGTGGCCGCGTCCAGACCGAGCATGGGCGTCGACGGCGGTGGTTCGCCCTCGATCCGCACCGATCTGTTCAGCGCCACGACGACGACCCCGCCGCTCTCGCCGAGCAGGTCGAGCGAGATCGTGTCGTCCGACAGCTCGACGGCGGTGGTCCAGGTGACGGTCGGCTCGGTGGTCAGGTCGAGGTCGAGCACGTTCCAGGCGACGCCTTCGCCCCGCGGCGCCACTGATCCGCGGCGGGCTCGCAGACCCAGTCCGAGCGCGGTGCCGCCTGCTCGAGCTCGTCGAACAGTCGATAGTCGACCGTCCAGGTGAAGGCAAGCGCGCCGCTCGCGGTGTCCATCAGCACGTCTGTGCCGTCACGGTCGCCCGGCTCCGGCGGCGCCTGCAGCATGACGACCGTGCTGCCGGTGCGCCCCTCGGCACGGTGGGTCACGGTCGTGTCGACAACCGCCTGTCCGACGTCGACAGCGTCGATCTCGCCGTCGACGACCACCCATTGGATCGCGCCGATCCCACCCCACGCCGGTACGTCAGCGGCTGCACGAGGCAGCAGGACCGGAACGGTCAGGACACCGATGCCGACCAGACCGAGTGCCAAGGCGACCCAGCCGGTGGGCCGGTCGCTCCGCCGTCGAGCACTCGATTCTGCGGACACGACCGGACGCTCCGGTGCGTCAGCGACGTCGACTCGTCCACGACCCCCATCGCCGCCATTGTCGCCCGAGCGGCGAAATCGCGCTAGCGATCAGTGCGTCCCTCGAGGGACGGCTCCACGAGCTGGGCGTACCGCTCCGCCATCGTGGCGACCGTCTGAGCAGCGGGCGCCTCCCAGATCTCCTGGTTGAAGATCTCCACCTCGATCGCGCCGGTGTAGCCGGCCTGGGCGACCCAACGGGTGATGGTGGGGAAGTCGATGTAGCCGTCGCCCATGAAGCCGCGCGAGAGCAGCGGGTCGGCGGCCAGTGGCAGCAGCCAGTCGCACACCTGGTACAGCGCGAGGCGACCCTCGCGGCCGGCGCGAGCGATCACGTTCTCCAGGTCCGGATCCCACCACACGTGATAGGTGTCCACGAGCACGCCCACGCTCTCGACAGGGAAATCCGCGGCCAGGTCCAGGCACTGTCCGAGCGTGGAGAGGACAGCCCGGTCGGCGGCGAACATCGGGTGCAGCGGCTCCAGCACCAACCGCACGCCGTGCTCGGCTGCGAACGGCACCAGCTCGCCCACCCGGTCACGCACCCGCTGACGCGCCGCGACCAGGTCGCGATCGCCGTCGGGAAGCGCTGCGGCACCTGGCTCGGGATTGGCGGGCAGACCACCGACCACCAGCACCAGCTCGCTGGTGCCGAGCGTGGCGGCCTCCACGATCGCGGCCTTGTTGTCGGCGAGCGCGGCGGCCTGACCCTCGGCATCGGCGGCGGTGAGGAAGCCACCGCGGCACAGGCTGGAGACGCTCAGGCCGGCGTCGCGGATCAGTCGCGCGGCGTTCTCAAGACCCGCCTCGGCGACCCGGTCCCGCCAGGGGCCGATCGACGTCAGGCCCGCGTCAGCGGCGACCTGGACGCACTCGGCGAGTGTCGCGAACTTGGTGGTGGCGGTGTTGAGGGCCAGCCGGGTCACAGCGCGATCGGCTCCAGCTCGACGCGACGGCCCTCGGCCGAGGACTCGAGCCCCGCCTCGGCGAGCTGCACGCCGCGCGCGGCCGACAGCAGGTCGTAGCGGTGCTCGCGCCCGGCCACGACGTCGCGGATGAATTCCTCCCACTGCAACTTGAAGCCGTTGTCGAGCTCGCCGTTGGCCGGGACCTCCATCCACTGGTCGCGGAACGGTTCGGTCACCGGCAGATCGGGGTTCCAGACCGGCTTCGGGGTGTGCCCACGCTGCTGCGCGACGCACGTGCGCAGGCCTGCCACGGCCGAGCCGTGCGTGCCGTCGACCTGGAACTCGACCAGCTCATCGCGGTAGACGCGCACGGCCCAGGAGGAGTTGATCTGCGCGATGATCTCCTCACCGTTCGGGCCGGCGATCTCGAAGATGCCGTACGCGGCGTCGTCGGCAGTGGCGGGGTACTCCTCGCCCTTCTCGTCCCAGCGCGTGGGGATGTGCGTGACCGTCTTGGCGACCACGCTCTTCACGCTGCCGAGGATGCCCTCGAGCACGTAGTTCCAGTGGCAGAACATGTCGGTGGTCATGCCACCGCCATCCTCCTTGCGGTAGTTCCATGAGGGGCGCTGTGCGGCCTGGATGTCGCCCTCGAACACCCAGTAGCCGAACTCGCCGCGCAGGCTGAGGATGCGGCCGAAGAATCCTTCATCGACCAGACGGCGGAGCTTGACCAGTCCCGGCAGGTAGAGCTTGTCGTGCACCACACCGGCGGTCACGCCGGTCTCCTGGCGCAGCCGTGCGAGCTCGATCGCCTCCTCGAGAGTCTCGGCGGTGGGCTTCTCGGTGAAGATGTGCTTGCCGGCCTTCATGGCGGCGGTGAGGGTGCCTGCGCGCAGCGACGTCATCGAGGCGTCGAAGATGATGTCGACGCTCGGGTCGGCGATCGTGCCGTCGAGGTCGGTGGTCCAGTGCTCGACGCCGTGCCGCTGAGCGATCTCCTCGACGGCGTCCGGGCGGCGCCCGATGAGGATCGGCTCCACCTGCACCTTGCTGCCGTCGGCGAGGGTGACCCCACCCTGCTCGACGATCGGCAGGATCGAGCGGACCAGGTGCTGGCGGTACCCCATCCGGCCGGTGATGCCGTTCATGCCGATACGGAGGGTGCGGGTGGCCATGGGACTCCTTGTGACGACGGTCGACGCTGCGGAATGCGCTTTCCGAAGCCTACGGGACGGCAGTGAGGGTGTCAATGTCCGGCGAGATCGTGACTCCGGCGCGAGATCGTCAGCGCGCGGTCACGATCTCGCGCCACAGTCACGATCTCGTCCGCCGAGCCCCATCTCGTCCACGCCCGTTCGGTGCCACGCGCAGGCCGGATCTCACAGCGTGTCAGGTCGAAGTGAGCGGAGAACGTAACAGTCCGGTCCACAGCCGTGACGACGGCGAAACGCGGCGTCCCTAGCGTCGTCGGCAATCCTCCTCCCGACCTGGAGAGCCTCATGTCCTATGTGAAGCCAGCTGATCTCGTCGTCGCGATGGCCGACGCCGGTGAGGCCAAGATCCGTATGAACGTCTCCGACACGCTCGTGCGCGCCGTGATGGGCGGTGCCACCCTCTCGCTCGCGGCAGCGTTCGCCGTCAGCATCACCGTCACCACCGGCTCCCCGCTGCTCGGCGCACTGCTGTTCCCCGTCGGTTTCGTGCTGCTTTACCTGCTCGGCTACGACCTGCTCACCGGCGTGCTGGTGCTCGGTCCACTGGCCTGGCTCGATCGCTCGCGCGGCATCACCGTGAAGGGTGTGCTCCGCAACTGGGGCCTGGTCTTCACCGGCAACTTCGCCGGGGCGCTCGCGGTCGCGCTGCTGATGGCGATCGTGGTGACCTACGGCTTCGACACCCCGCCCAACGAGGTCGGGGAGGCGATCGGGCACATCGGTGAGGGCCGCACGGTCGGGTACGCCGATCACGGCAGCGCAGGCATGCTCACGCTGTTCGTCCGGGCGATGCTGTGCAACTGGATGGTCTCCACCGGTGTGGCCGGGGCGATGATCGCCAAGGACGTGGTGGGGAAGGTCATCGCGATGTGGCTGCCGATCATGCTGTTCTTCTTCATGGGGTTCGAGCACTCGATCGTCAACATGTTCCTGTTCCCCTCGGGTCTGCTGCTCGGCGGCCAGTTCACGATCTCGGACTACCTGATCTGGAACGAGATCCCCACGGTGCTGGGCAACCTGGCCGGTGGCCTGCTGTTCACCGTGGTGCCGCTGTACCTTGCCTACGGCCGCAAGCGGCAGCCGGCCACCGAGACCAGCCGCCCAGCCCCGCGCGTGCAGCCCGCGCTCGTGCCCGAGGGTGCCTGACATGCCCCGGCAGCTCGTGGTGGTGGGCGGCGGCATGGTCGCCCAGCGTCTGGTCGAGGCGCTCCGTGCCCGGGACGAGGCCGGCGCCTGGCAGGTGACCGTGCTGGCAGAGGAGGCGAACCGGCCCTACGACCGCGTCGCGCTCACCAGCTACTTCTCGGCACGCGACGCCGAGGAGCTCGAGCTCGGCGACCGCGCCCTGTGGGACGACGAGCTCGTCACCCTCCGCCGGGACACCAAGGTCACCGAGATCGACCGCGCAGCCCGCACGGTCACCGACCGGCTCGGCCGCGCCCACCCCTACGACGAGCTCGTGCTCGCCACCGGTTCCAGCGCCGCCGTGCCACCGATCCCGGGCGCGGATCTCCCCGGTGTGTTCGTTTATCGCACGCTCGACGACGTCGCGGCCCTGCGCGGGTGGGTCGAGTCCAGGCGTGAGGCGGCCCCCACGACGAAGGGCTGGCAGCGCCCGGTCCGCGGTGTGGTGATCGGCGGTGGCCTGCTCGGCCTCGAGGCCGCAGGCGCGCTGAAGGCGCTCGGCGCGCAGGCCACCGTGCTGCAGGCGACCACCCACCTGATGAACGCCCAGATCGACCTCGGTGGCGGCGAGGCGCTCAAGCGGATCCTGCAGGGGATGGGGATCGCGGTGCGCTGCGACGCGAGCACCACGCGGATCAAGCCGAGCCGCCGCACCGGTCACGTGGGCTCGCTCGAGCTCGCCGCCGGCCGCCTCGACGCCGACGTGGTGGTGATCGCCACCGGCGTGCGCCCGCGCGATGAGCTGGGGCGCGCCGCCGGGCTGCCGGTCGGGGAGCGCGGCGGCGTGCTGGTCGATGCGTCCTGTCGTACCGAGGACCCCCACGTGTGGGCGGTCGGTGAGGTCGCGAACGTCGACGGCGGAGGTTGCGTGGGTCTCGTCGCGCCGGGTTATGCGATGGCCGAGGTGGTGGTCGACAGGCTGCTCGGTGGTGAGGCCACCTATCCCGGTGCGGACACGGCGACCAAGCTGAAGCTGCAGGGTGTGGACGTGGCCAGCTTCGGCGACCCGTTCGCCAGCACGCCGGGCTCGATGGAACTGGTCTACGCCGACCCGGTGGCCGGCGTCTACAAGAAGCTCGTGGTCTCCGACGACACCCGTACGCTGCTGGGCGGCGTGTTAGTGGGTGACGCCGCCCCCTACGCGGCGCTGCGACCGATGCTCGGTGCCGAGCTCCCCGGCGACCCCGGACAGCTGCTGCTCCCTGAAGGATCGGGCACCGCACCCAGCCTCGAGCTGCCCGACTCCGCCTCGGTGTGCTCCTGCAACAACGTCAGCGCGGGCGAGATCCGTGACGCCGTCACCGAGCACGGGTGCACCGACCTCGCGGGCGTGAAGGCCTGCACCCGCGCCGGCACCACCTGCGGCTCCTGCCTGCCGCTGGTCAAGAAGCTCTCCACCTCCGAGCTGGAGCGGGCGGGCGTGGAGGTCTCGAACGCGCTGTGCGAGCACTTCGAGCTCTCCCGCGCGCAGCTGTTCGATGCGGTGCGCGTGGCCGACCTGCACACCTTCAGCGAGATCATCGCTCGCTTCGGCACCGGTCCGGGTCGCGGCTGCGACATCTGCAAGCCGACCGTCGCCTCGATCCTCGCCTCACTCGGGAACGGGCACATCCTGGACGGCGAGCAGGCCACCCTGCAGGACACCAACGACCACGTGCTCGCCAACATGCAGAAGGATGGAACGTACTCGGTGGTCCCGCGCATCCCCGGCGGCGAGATCACGCCGGACCAGCTGCTGGTCATCGGCCAGGTGGCCAAGGACTTCGGCCTGTACACGAAGATCACCGGCGGGCAGCGCATCGACATGTTCGGTGCCCGCATCGAGCAGCTCCCGCTGATCTGGCAGCGACTCGTGGAGCACGGCATGGAGTCGGGCCACGCGTACGGCAAGTCGCTGCGCACCGTGAAGTCCTGCGTGGGGTCCACGTGGTGCCGCTACGGCGTGCAGGACTCGGTGGGCATGGCGGTCGAGCTCGAGCTGCGCTATCGCGGGCTGCGCTCGCCGCACAAGATCAAGCTCGGCGTCTCGGGCTGTGCACGCGAGTGCGCCGAGGCTCGCAGCAAGGACGTGGGCGTGATCGCCACCGAGAAGGGCTGGAACGTCTACGTCGGTGGCAACGGTGGCTTCAACCCGCGCCACGCCACGCTGTTCGCCGAGGACCTCGACGACGCAGCGCTGATCCGCACGATCGACCGCTTCCTCGCCTACTACGTCCGCACGGCCGACCGGCTGCAGCGCACCGCGGCCTGGGTCGAGGACCACGAGGGCGGTATCGAGGCGATCCGCGAGGTGGTACTCGAGGACTCGCTCGGGATCGCGGCTGACCTCGACGCCGCGATGGCCGCACACGTCGAGAGCTACGCCGACGAGTGGCGTGCCGTGCTCGAGGACCCCGAGAAGCTGCGCCGGTTCGGCTCGTTCGTCAACGCCCCCGACGCCGCCGACCCCGATCTCGCCTACGTGACCGAGCGCGGCCAGCTCCGGCCGGCCACCGAGCACGAGCGCGTGGAGGTGCACCGATGACACCTGTCTGCCGACTCACCGACCTGGTGGTCGAGCGAGGCTCCGCCGCCCTCCTCGGCAGCACCCAGGTCGCACTGTTCCGACTGCCGGACGACACGGTCCGCGCGGTCCAGCAGCGCGACCCCTTCTCGGGCGCCAACGTGATGTCCCGCGGCATCGTGGGCACCCGCGCCGGCACGCCGACCGTCGCCTCACCGATGTACAAGCAGGTCTTCGACCTCGCGACCGGCCGGTGCCTCGATGCCGTCGGCTACTCGCCTCGGCCCGGGCTCGCACCCGATCTGGCGACCTGGCCGGTCGAGGTGATCGACGGCGTCGTGCATCTCGGAGGTGTGCCGTGATCTCGCTCCTGGGCATCGACCTGACCGACCGCGAGGTCCTGGTCGTCGGCGGTTGGGCGGTCGCCGCCCGCCGTGCCCAGGCATGGGCCGACGGCGGAGCTCGCCTCCGCGTGGTGGCTCCCCAGGTGGTGGGAGACCTGCGTGCGTTGGTGACGCATGCCGGCGCGTGGCACGCACGGCCCGTGCGTGAGGACGACCTCGACGGCGCCTGGCTCGTGCTCGCCGCGACCGACGATCCGCACGTCAACCGCGCGGTGGCGACGTGGGCGCGCGAGCGGCGGACCTGGTGCGTGGTCGCCGACGACGCCGAGGTCGGCACCGCCCGCACCCCGGCCATCACCCGCAGCGGCGACATCGCCGTCGGCGTGGTCAGCGACGGCCGTGGCGACCCTCGCCGCGTCGCAGCGGTGCGCGACGCGCTCGCCGAGCGGCTCCGTACCGGCGTCGACCAACGTCGACGCCGCCCGAGCGGCGGCCGCGTCACGCTCGTGGGAGGCGGTCCGGGCGCCTTCGCCCGCCTCACCGGCCGCGGCCGCCCCGCGCTCGCGGAGGCCGACGTGGTGGTGGCCGACCGGCTCGGACCGGTCGACGTGCTCGCCGAGCT
>NZ_JBMDXJ010000044.1:0-23330 GCF_048594945.1 Pseudactinotalea sp.
CGTGCAGGCAGTGCGCGAGGCCGGGCGCGACATCGGCGAGGCGCTCGCCGGCGCGGTCAACCTCCTCAACCCTGCGGCGATCAGCGTCTGGGGCTACCTGGCGGACGCGGAGGATCACCTGTTCACCGGGCTTCGAGAGGGCATCTACGGTCGCGCGGTCCCAGCGGCGACCGGGCACTTGACCATCGAACGCGCGCGACTGGGTGACGAGGCCGGTATCCGAGGCGCAGCGATGGTCGTCGTCGACAAGGTGCTCGAGCCCGCCACGATCGACGCCTACCTCGCCGACCGCACGACCTGACCGCAAGCCCGCTCGTCTGACGGACCCGACCCCGACGACGGCGAAACTCACCTCACGGAAGAATGTCGCCGTGTCGTCATCGTTGCGTGTCGGGGTCGTGTGTCTGCACACCGATCCCTTCCAACCGCCTGGGGCGGGCGACGTCGGCGGGATGAACGTGGTGGTGCGGCACACGAGCGCGGCGATGGCTGCGGCCGGGCACCAGGTCACGGTGTGGACCCGGCGCGCGGGCGAGGATGCACCGGAGCGCGAGATCGTGGACGGCGTGCTGGTGCGTCGCTTGCCGGTCGGGCCACCGCGGACCTTGCTCAAGAGCGCGCACGACGAGCTCATCGACCCCTTCCGTGCCGCCCTCGCCGCCGACCACCCCCAGGTCGACGTGCTGCACTCCCAGCACTGGTTCTCCGGCATGGCGGCGCTGCCGCTGGCGCGCGAGCTTGGGGTGCCGCACCTGCAGTCGTTCCACAGCATCGCCGCCCCGCCCCAGACCGCGCTCTCCGAAGGGGAACGCCCTGAGTCGCCTGCCCGGCTGGAGGGCGAGGCGTGGTTGGCGCGCTCCACGGACGCCGTGATCGCGGTGTCCGAGGCGGAGGCGCGCACCGTGATCGAGCGGCTCGGTGCCGACCCCGCTGCCGTCCATGTGGTCCACCCCGGCGTGGACACCGAGCTGTTCCACCCCGGTACCGGCGGCGGTCGCCCCATCCTGCTCGCGGCAGCCCGCCTCGAGCCGCTCAAGGCGATCGACCTCGCGATCGAGACGCTCGCGGGCGTCGTCGCCCGGCGCGACCCCGGCGCGCCGCGCCCGCGGCTATTCGTGGCCGGTGGCGCCACCAACGACGAGGACTACCCCCGTTCGCTCGCGGCACTCGCGCACCAGCTGGGCGTCGCCGACGACGTCACCCTTCTCGGCCCGCAGGCTCGCCCGGACCTGGCCGACCTCATGCGCGCAGCCACGCTCGTGCTCGTACCCTCGCACTCGGAGACCTACGGCCTGGTCGCGCTCGAGGCCGCCGCGAGCGGCGTCCCGGTTGTCGCCGCCCGCACCGGCGGGCTCGCCGAGTCGGTGGTCGACGGCGTCACGGGAGTTCTGCTCCCCGGCTGGGACCCGGGCACATGGTCGGACGCCGTGACCGCGTTGCTCGCCGACCCGGATCGTCTCGCCTTACTGGGCCGCGCGGGTCGGGAGCATGCGCTCGCACGCCGCTGGTGCGACGTGGCGGCCGCCAGCGTGGAGCACTACCGCGCGCTGCTGACCTGAGCCTGCTTCAGCGAGGCCGGGCGAGCGAGACCGCCAGGTCCACGATATCGGCGTGCGGATGGTCGTCCAGGTCGTCGAGATCCTGGAAGCGGATCCACTCGGCGCGATCCGTGGTGCCGCCCACCTCGAGCGTGCCGAGCGTGCCGCCCACGATCTCGGCGGCGTACAGGATCCGAACCGACTTGAAGGGTCGCGCGCGCTCCGGGTCGGTGTCGGTGAAGGAGTCGGTGACGATCGGCCCGCCGAGCTCGATGTCGTAGCCGGTCTCCTCCTTCACTTCGCGCTCTACGCCCTCCTCGACGCTCTCCTCGAACTCGATGCCGCCCCCGGGCAAGGACCAGCCTGGGCGCGCACCGTTGAACCAGGTCAGCAGGATCTCGTCGCCACGGGTGATCACGGCGTACCCGGCGAGCCTGGTGTCGTACTCGGTGAAGTGCAGCACCCGCCGCACTCTACGCAGCGGTAGCGATCAGGTGGTGGGAACGTCGGCCTGATGCCGCCGCGCACGCTCCTCCGTGATCACCATCCGCACCAGCTCGGGCAGCAGGTCGCGGCTACGCCGGGTGAGCCACGGCACGCCGCGCACGAGCAACCAGGCAGCCTGCATCGCCAGCCCCGGGGGCGCCGGCACCGCGTTGATCTCGCCACGCGTCGGCCAGCCGCGAGCAAGCAGCCGGTCGGCGACCAGACGGGCCATCAGCCGATGTCCGCGGGGCGAGGGGTGGATCCGGTCGATGTGCATCACATGACGTCCGGCGGCACGCAACGGGTCGGCGTCGACAAGTACCAGGTCCGGGTGCGCGTGCACGGCCGCCACCTCCCGGGCGGCCGCGCGCACCTCCTCCATCCGCCGCCCGAGGACCCGCCGCACCGCGGCGGGTGCAGGCAGGTCGGGTGCGATCTGAGGTGGGACAACGAGCACGACCTGAGCACCGCCGTCGAGCAATGAGGTGGTCGCTCCGGAGAGCGCGGCACCGACCTCGGCGATGTCGAAGTCGCCGCGCAACACATCGTTGCCGCCGATGAGCACGGTGGCCAGATCCGGGCGTGCCGTCAGCGCGTCGGGGAGCTGGGTCGCCACCACGTCACGTGCGCGTGCGCCGTTGCGGCCGAGGTTGAGCACATCCACGCCGAGCGCGGTGGCCAGGTGCACCGGCCAGCCGCAGCCGGGCAGATCATGCATACCGGACCGCGTGCTGCCGGACATCCGGTCCCCGACACCGGCACTCGCTGAGTCGCCGAGCGCGCAGAGCAGAGGGGTGGTGCGCGGGAGGGAGTGGTCGCTGGTGGTGGGGATCGTCGTGGTCACAGCTCCTCCTACCGATTCCTCAGGCGGGCACAGGATCAGGGGTCGGCGTGATCGCGAGCAGGGCGGCAACCGTGCGCTGCCAGGGAAACTGCTCGGCGCGGCGCCGGGCGGCCGTGCGGCGCACGCGTTCGGGAACGAGCAGCAGGTCGTCCACGGCGTCGGCGAACGCCTCGGGCGTGCCGTCCGCGGCGAGGCCCGCCGCACCGCCGGTGCCGATCACCTCGGGCAGCGCCGAGGCGGCATTGCCGATGACCGGTGTCCCGCAGGCCATGCTCTCCAGGGCGGCGAGCCCGAACGTCTCGATCGGCCCCGGTGCGAGCGTGAGGTCGGCGGTGCCGAGGACCCTGCGCAGCTCGCTCCGATCCTCGAGGTAGCCGAGGAACCGCACCGGCAGCCCGGCGGAGCGGCGTTCGAGCGCGGCCCTCATGGGGCCGTGGCCGGCCACGGTCAGGCGCGCGTCCACACCGCCCTCGCGGAGTGTACGCAGCGTGTCGATCGCGAGATCCGGCCACTTCTCGCGCGAGAGCCGACTGCACAGCAGCAGCTCGACGCCTGCGCGGGAACGGCGCTCCACCGGCGTGAACTGCTCCAGATCCACACCCAGCGGCACCCGCACCGGCCGCCCACCCACGCGCTCGATCTCGCGCGCTGCGAAGGCCGTGGTGGCGACCACGGTCGCGCCGGAGTCCAGGCTTGCGCGGTTGCGCGCGTCGGCGAGACGGCGTGCCAGCGGCACGGGAACTCCCGCGCTGGCCAGCACGCCGTCGAGCCGCTCGTGCGCGGTGAGCAGGCACGGGATGCCGTGCCGCAGCGCCCAGTGAGCCATGCCGTGCAACGTGGTGCGGTCGGAGAGCTCCAGCCGGTCGGGCGCGAGTTCCTCCAGCAGCCGCTGCACCGCACCCGTGCGCACGATCACGCGGTACCCGCCCGAGCCGGGCACCGGCGGCGCCGCGACCGTGTGCATGACGCCGACGTCGGTCTCGATCGCCGCGTCCCGCTCACCCGGCACCACCAGGCTGTACCGGTGCCCGGCGGCACGGTAGCCGCGGCCGATCTCCAGCAGCGCGGTGCGTAGGCCGCCGGTTCGCGGCCCGAAGAAGTTCGCGACCGCCACCGCGTGCAGGGCGTCAGCGCTCACGCGCACCTCCCGAGCTCGTCCCGGCCGCGTGCGCTCGCGCCCATCGATAGTGATCGATCAGCTCGTCGCCGATCCGCGCCCAGGTGCGATCGACGACGGCGGCCCTCGCAGCGCGCCCGAAGGCGCGCCTCTTGCGCTCATCACCGACGAGATCGACGACGGCGGACCGCAGCCCGGCCAGGTCGCCCGGTGCGTAGAGCCAGCCTGTCCGGGAGACGTCCACGAGGTCGCGCGGCCCGCCGGCTGCGGGAGCCACCACCGGCACACCGGCCGCGAGCGCCTCCTGCAGGGACTGGCAGAAGGTCTCGCTCTCACCGGGCGCCACGAGGATGTCGAACGAGGCGACCGCGGCACCGAGCTCAGTGCCGGCAAGGTGACCGGTCATCACGGCGTCGGGGAGAGCGGCGGCCACGCTCGCGCGCGCCGGCCCGTCGCCCACGAGCACGAGCCGCACTCCGGGGATGCCGGCGAGCGCGGCGAGGTCATCGACCTGCTTCTCTGGTGCGAGCCTGCCCAGGTAGCCGACCACCACCTCCCCCGGTTCGACGCCCCAGCCGTTCCGCATCGCCTCGCTCCGGTGGGCAGGGTCGAACTGCGCCTGGTCCACGCCACGACCCCACATCTGCAGCCGCTGCACGCCCCGCCGGCCGAGCTCGTCGCGGTACTGCGTGGAGGGCACCAGCGTGAGGTCGGCCTGCTCGTGGATCTCGCCGATCCGCGCCCACACGCGTTCCGACCAACCGGGGAATCCGTACCTTTCGGCGTAGGCGGCGATGTCGGTCTGGAACACCGCCACGGTGGGCAGCCCGAGCGTAGCGGCAGCGCGGACCGCTTTGTGACCCAAGAGCATCGGAGCGGCCAGGTGCACCACGTCGGGTTCCACGGCGGTGAGCAGATCGGCGACCCGGCGCTGACCGGCCATGTTCAGCCGGACCCGCGGGTACCCCGGGAGAGGCAACGAAGGAAGATGGAGGACCGGTGCGCCGTCATGCTCCACAGGTGCGCCATGACCGGCGGCGAGGACCACGGCCTCGTGTCCGCGGGCTTGCAGGTGGGCCAGGGTTCGGAGCACCG
This sequence comes from Pseudactinotalea sp., assembly GCF_048594945.1. NCBI lineage: Bacteria > Bacillati > Actinomycetota > Actinomycetes > Micrococcales > Cellulomonadaceae > Pseudactinotalea > Pseudactinotalea sp. The sequence goes on from NZ_JBMDXJ010000044.1 coordinate 5,081, forward strand.
AACCGGTGACGCCGTTGGTGTGGGGCAGGAAGGACTCGGCGACGATCGCGATCCGCACGTGCCCATCACCCCAGCGCCAGACGACCGTGCGGCGAGGACCAGGTGCGTGTCGGGCAAACGCTCGGTGAATCCGCGGCCATTGTTTGACTGAGTAGTCAGTTAATGTGAGGATGGCCGGTATGACACCACGGATCGCCGACCCTGAACGGGCGGCGGCGCGCCGCAGCGAGATCCTCGGGGCCGCCGCCATCGAGTTCGCCGCCCGGGGTTTCGACGGCACGCGCGTGACCGACGTCGCGCGGCGCGCCGGAGTGGCGTCCGGCACGGTCTTCTACCACTTCACCGACAAGGCGGGCCTGTTCCGCGCCCTGTTCGCCGCCGACGGCCCCCGCAACGCCGAGCTGGCTGAGCGTGCGCAGCTGATCGAGGACCCGCTCGAGGCCGTGCTCCACCTCGTGGACGGGCTCGCGGCCGAGTCGGTGGACGATGAGGCTGCGCTCTTCGTGGTCGAGCTGATCCGGCGGGTCACGGTCGATGCGAAGCTCGCCGCCATCGTGGAGGAGACCAGCGCGGTGACGATCGGGGCGTTGACCGATGCGGTCTCGCGCGGTGTGGCGAGCGGGCGGTTCGACGCCACGCTCGACTCGGCCACGGCTGCCGCCGTGGTGTCCTCGATGGTCGACGGCCTCTACCTCAACGCCGAACCCGGCCGCGATCATCGCGCCGAGCTGCGGCGCGCGGTCGCTGCCTACCTCTGCTCCCCCGACGTGTCGAGGATCCCTGATGTCTGACGCCACCCTTCAGGTACGCAAGCTCGGCTTGCACCCGGGAGCTGTGATCGGCGTGTGCGCGCTGACCGCGGTGGCCGGCGCCGCCCTCGGGTGGGGCGCCGACGCCCTGTTCGGCTGGTTCCAGCAGACGTTCGACAGTGCACCCGCGCTGCTCCGTGCGGCCGCTGCGCTGCCGGAGGCGATCACGATCGCCGCCCTCGCAGTGGCCGGGCTCGCCTTCGGGCTGATGATCGTGGGCGACTGGGAGGGCGAGACACTCGTGTGCGAGATCCGGCCCGACGGCGTGCAGACCCGGCTGCAGAAGCGCACCGCGTGGGTGGAGCGAGGCCGGATCGCCTCGGCCTTCGTGGACGGTGAGGAACTCGTGCTCGCGGACGCGCGCGGGCGGATGCTGGCGGTCGGGAAGGTGGACGGCGTGGGTCCCCGCCGCGTGGGGCGTGCCTTCGCGGAGGCCGGGTATCCATGGGCCGACGGCGGCCATCCGCTCGAGCGCGCCTTCTCGCCCTTCGTCGAGGGTCGGGACGACCTCGGCGAGGTGGCCACGCCTCTGCTTCGGGCGCGCGCGACGGCATTGGAGGACGGTCAGAAGGCGCGCGCCCGCGACTTGCGTGCGGAGCTGAGCCAGGCGGGTGTACTCGTGCGCGACCGACGCGGCGCGCAGGAGTACGCGCGGCTGCCGGGGTCTTCGCGGCACTGAGCCGACCACATGTGAGGCAACGCCCGTCGAACCCGTCACACAACGATGCCAGCAGCAGCATGATGGGCACGTCAGCTCGTCCACGACGACGTCAGGAGCCCTCATGTCCGACCTCACGCTCGACCCCGCCCGCACCGCACTCGTGCTGATCGAGTACCAGAACGAGTTCACGTCGCCGGGCGGTGTCCTTCACGACGCCGTCGCGCCGGTGATGGAGAGCACGAACATGCTGAGCAACACCACCGCCCTGGTGGAGAAGGCTCGCGCGGCGGGTGTCACGATCATGCACGCACCCATCACGTTCGCGCCGGGCTACGGCGAGCTGAGCACGCACCCGTATGGGATCTTGAAGGGTGTGGTGGATGGCAATGCCTTCGTGAAGGGCACTTGGGGCGCCGCCATCATCGACGAGCTGGCGCCAGCTGAAGGCGACATCCTCATCGAGGGCAAGCGCGGCTTGGACACCTTCGCCAGCACCAACCTGGACTTCATCCTGCGCAGCAAGGGCATCGACACCATCATCCTCGGAGGGTTCCTCACCAACTGCTGTGTGGAGTCCACGATGCGCACCGGCTACGAGAACGGCTTCCGGGTCATCACCCTCACCGACTGCACGGCGGCCACCTCGCAGGCCGAGCACGACAACGCGCTCTCGTTCGACTATCCGATGTTCTCCACGCCGGTCACGTCCGAGGAGATCGTCGCGAGTCTCTGAGTCTCGCGTGCAGCCTTGAGCGCGTCGGCGGTCTCAGCCCACGCTGTGGAGATGCCACCGTTCGGCGACGACGCCGACGGCGTACTCGAGTTCCAGGGGCCCTCCGTTGACCGGATCGAGCGGCAGCGGGTCTGTCGACCGCCGGTCCGCCGCACATTCTGACGTGCGAGGCGACGCGGGGTCATTGTCGTGATCAGTGTCGGGGAGCTCCGGTAGCGCTGGGACGTGGGGCACGAGGCGGCCGAGGTCGTCGTAAACGGTCACCACGTCACCGTGCAACGTGAGCGCGTACTCGCCCTCGTGCAGGAGGCGATGGTGCTGGCCGCAGAGCAGTACGAGGTTGTCGAGATCGGTGGGACCGCCCCCCGGCCCAGTGTCGGATGTGGTGGGCGTGCAGGTAGCGGCGGCGTTCACAGCCGGGAAAGCGGCAGCCGTGGTCCCGGTCCCACAACGCGCGCAGCAACGCGCGGCTGGGCTGGCGCCGGCGCCGCCCCAGACTCAACGTGCGGCCGATCCGTGCATTCGGCACCACCCTGGCACCCCGCCGCCGCTCGGACTCATCATGCAGGCTCAGCACCAGCCCGGAATCACAGCACAGACGCCGGGCCGTGGCCGGATGCAACGCCGGCCCCATCTCCAACCGCGGCCCGATACGGACCTCCCCAGGATCTGCCAGCGCTTCCGCGGAAGCATCGGTTCCGATGTCGGCCGCTTCCGCGGAAGCGCGCAGGCCCACCCCGGCCCCGGCCGCTTCCGAGAGCTCGTCGAGCGTCACGTGCAGCACGGTCTCGCTGCGGCGGGACCCGAGCGCCTCATCGGCGCTGGTGGGCTCCGCGTCGCTGCCCACGGTGGCCTCGTCGCACAGCAGGACGAGCGCATCGATCAGCGCGCGGCCCTGCGTGACGTCGGGTCCGTCGAAGGACGCCGACGGTCCGTCGGTGCTGTGCCCCTCCGCGGTTCCGTCGGTGCGCGCCAGGTAGTCCTGCACCAGACGCAACCGCTCCAGGACGATGGCGCCGTCCTCGGGCGAGCAGCTCCCCGAGAAGCTCACCGACCCGTCGGCCTCGGTGCGGAACGACAGATACCGCCTGCTGTGCCGAGCGTTCACGTCGTTGCCGGAGCTGGCCGTGGCGACGCCGGCCACGAACCGGTCGAGCTGGTTGGCCGTGGCCGCGCACGCGATCTCCAGCAGCTCGGCCTCGGTTGCCGCGGTGGCGACCCGCGTGATGGCGCGGACCTTGGAGTAGGAGAGCTTTCCGGCCGAGAACTGCGCGACCGTCAGCGGGAGTTCCTCCAACCGGCGCGCCACCCGGAGCTGTTCGCGCGCGGTCGTGGTGGACATTCCGCACCGCCAGCTGAGCCAGTGGCTGCACGATCCGACGCCATGCTGCGACCAGCCCCTGCGTCTGTCGAACTCGGCCTGCTGCTGGTGGAAGCGGCTGGTGTTGGCCGCCTGTGTCACCGCCAACGTGCCCAGCTCGTGCGCGATGTCGCTGACATCGCGCTCCTCCACTGTCGCGTCGACGCCCTCGTCCGCCGTCGTCATCGTCGTCATGGTCGACCCCTCCGTCGTGTCCGGAACACCTTCTTCGAACACTACGGATGGGGTCCGACATTCGATGTCCCGTGCGCGCTTCCGCGGAAGCACGGTGCCGTCGAGCACGGTCGGATAGCCTGGTCGATGTACCGCACCGGTGGCGGCCTCATTGATCCCTTCTCAGGAGGCATGCCCATGTCCACCCCAGCCACGGCGGTGCCCGTCCGCCGGTTCCGCCGCTCGGACCGCGACCAGCTCACGGCACTGGTCAACGCGCACGCCCAGGCAGTGGTGCCCGGCGTCGTCGTGTCCACCAACAGCGCGCTCAGCCAGCTCGAGCGCGAACCCGGAGAGTTCGTCGTGGACCCTTGGGTCCGCGAGCGGGTGACGCTGGTCGCCGAGCAACGTGGCCGCCTGAGCGCGGCCGCGCACGTGCTCCTGTACCGTGACGAGCCCGACGTCGGGGACAACTACCGCGGCATCGGCGAGATCCGTTGGCTGCTGCAGTGGCCGGCCGCCCCATACTGGCCGGACAGCGACGACGCCGGGCGGTCCGTTCTCGCGAGTGCGCTCGATCTCATGCGTCATGCCGGTGTCCGGCGCGTGCACGCCGACCCGTCGCTGCCCGCGCCGGGTGTGTACGGAGTGCCTGAGCAGTGGCCGCACGTGCAGAACCTGCTCACCGATGCCGGGTTTCAGCCGGACGGGCGCGCCGAGGTCGTGCTGCTCGCCGGCGTCGGCCGGATCTCCCGCCCGGCTGCGCCGGCAGCGGGCCTCGAGGTGCGCCGAACGCTCGGGGTGAACGGCACGCGTCTGGCCGCGCACCGCGGATCTGACCTGGTGGGCTACATCGAGGTCGACGTGCTGGATGCCGAAGCACGCCTCGTGCCTGCCGGCGGCATGGCCGACGTCGGGAACCTCTGGGTCGCTGACGGCGCCCCCGACGGGCTGGCTCTCTGGCTGCTCGGCCTTGCCGCCGATTGGCTCGCACTCGGGCGCGTGGACCGCGTGCTGATGTACGCCGACGAGAACGAGCCAGCCGAGCTTGAGCAGGCCACAGCAGCGGGGTTCCAGCGGCTCGCCCGGACTCGCCGGGCGTGGGGGCTCGGGACCTGAGTCCGCAGCATCAGGCGCAGAACGCCTGCGTTCTCAGGCGAGCGCGAACTCGAACGACTGTCCCGGAGGGATCGCTTCGATGCCCGATGCCGAGATCAGGCTGAGCGTCCCGGCGCCGATCACGCGCACGAGGCCGTCCACAGGCGATACGTGAAGTCCGATGCTCTCTGGCAGGCCGATGATCGCGGTCCCGTGCCCTGCCACCCACTGCAGGGCCGCCCCCACCTGATCGTCCGTGAAGTGCGGGAGCACGGTGACCTCGGGGAGCAGGCCAAGGCCGCTCAGGTCGACCAGACCTGGGTCGTTGGCGTCGTGTCCCTCGGCGATCGCGATGCTCTCGCAGGCCAGCACCGCACCGGCGCTGCCGCCGTAGTAGCCGCCACCAGCGGACCAGAATCTGCGTACCTGATCGACGAACCCGTGCGACCGCACCTCGTCCAGCAGTCGGAAGGTGTTGCCACCGCCCACGAACAGCAGGTCGACCGCGTCCGTGCTCAGCTCGTCGGGGACATGGCCGTGCAACGACTGCCACGTCTGGAGCTCGTAGTTCACCCCGAGCTGATCGAGGTTCGTCCGCAACCAGCTGTCGGCCGTCGCGGCCATCGCAGTCGGCAGCGCGAACGGCCAGTACACGATCCGCGTCCGACGCCCACCGAGCATGTCCAGCCAGAGTGGTCGCTCATCGTCCGCGCTACCGCAGCCGAGCCAGATACTTCCGCGCATCCCACCGACGATATCCGGCAGCGCTTCGGCTGCAGCGCTCAGCCGAACCTGATCCCGTGCCGCTCCCGATGGCCAGCGAGCACGGTGTCGATGACACGGGTGGTGCGGATCGCCGTCGCGCCCGTACTCAAGGGCTCCGCCTGACCGAGGAGCGACGCCACCACGTTCTCGATCAGCGGCTGCTGCACCACCGACGGCTGGCCGGCGGGCAGCGCCACGGGTCCACGCGCCGTCGTGAGCACGGCGGGCTCGGCCCCGAAGCACGACATCCGGATGCTGCCCTCGCTGCCGACGATCTCGATCGCGTCGTGCACACGCCCGGCCTCGAAGTCCCACCGGCCGTGCCCCGTCACGCCGGAGCCGAACGAGAAGGCCACGTTCACGCGCGACTCAGCCGGTCCGCCGTCGACCTCCGACCCCAGCACGGTGACCGCACCGAAGACGAGATCGAGCCAGTCGAGGGTGTGGGAGGCGAGGTCGACGAACAGGCCGCCGCCCGCGAGCTCCGGGTCGAGTCGCCAACCGCCGCCTGCCGACTCACGCAACAGCGTGACCTCGACCCGCTCGACCCGGCCCAGCCGCCCCTCCTGGATCACCCGCTGAGCCGCGACGAACCGCGGCAGCGCCCTCCGGTAGTACGCCACGAACAACCCGACGCCGGCTCGATCGCACGCCTCGATCATCGCCTCGCACTCCCCCACGGAGCGCGCCATCGGCTTCTCCACGTACACCGGCTTACCCGCCGCCGCGGCCCGAATCGTGTGCTCGGCGTGGCTGCTGGGCGGGGTGGCCACGTAGACGGCGTCCACGCCTCCGACCTCGACCAGCGCCTGGGCATCGTCGTACCAGCGCGGCACCCCGTGCCGCCGCGCGAAGTCCTCCGCTCGCGCACCGTCGCGCCGCATCACGGCGGCAATGCTCGAGCCCGGCACCGTCTGCAGCGCGGGACCGCTCTTGTGCTCGACCACGTCGCCGACCCCGATCACACCCCACCGCACGCCACTCACGAGGCGACCTCCCGCCGTCGGACCATCACACCCTGGAGGCGACCCAGCCCCCAATAGGCGAGGAACAGCGCCAGGAACCCCGCGAGCATCACCGCGGCGATCGGGACGAACGAGGGATCGCCGGGCAGCAGGAATCCGTACAGCGGACCCACGTGGCCGCTCGCCCACAGGTAGATCGGCAGGTAGGCGAGCGGCACGGCCAACCACGCGAACGGCACCCAGAACGGCAGCGCGGTCTGGTTCCGCCCCACGAACAGCCAGTCCGCGAGCGCGACCAGCGGCACCACGAGGTGCAGCAGCACGCTGTGGCCGGTGCTGTAGTCCGCGCCGAGCAACGTGGCGAACACGATCAGCGTCAGCATCGAGCAGGCCGCGACGCCACCTCGCACGACCCCGTACCGCGCCTCGATCTCACCCCGGCGCCAGAGCGGCCGCAGCAGCGCACCGGTCGCCGTCGCAGCCACCAGCACGCCGCACACCTGCGTGAAGTACGCCAGGTTGAACCAGCCGACCGAACCACCCGGACCACCGCCGTCGAGCCCCCACCAGACCCCGGTCCAGGCGAGCACCGCAAGCAGCGCGCGCCACAGCGAGACGATCGCGGGCGAGGACGTCACGCCGGGTGATACGGCGACACCACGACCTCGATGCGCTGGAACTCCTTGAGGTCGGAGTAGCCGGTGGTGGCCATTGCGCGGCGCAGCGCCCCGATGAGGTTGAGGGTGCCGTCGGCCTGGCTGCCCGGGCCGCGCAGGATCTGCTCCAGGGTGCCCACCGTGCCCACCTGCACCCGCTCACCGCGCGGGAGCTGCGGGTGGTGCGCCTCCGAGCCCCAGTGCCAGCCGCGGCCCGGCGCCTCGGTGGCGCGGGCGAGCGCGGCTCCGAGCATCACGGCGTCGGCACCGCACGCCACGGCCTTGACGAGATCGCCGGAACGGCCCACACCGCCGTCGGCGATGATGTGCACGTACCGGCCACCGGACTCGTCCAGGTAGTCGCGTCGTGCCGCCGCCACATCGGCGACGGCGGTGGCCATCGGGGCGTGGATGCCCAGTGTCGTACGGGTCGTGTGGGCGGCTCCGCCTCCGAACCCGACCAGCACACCGGCCGCTCCGGTGCGCATCAGGTGCAGTGCGGCGGTGTAGGTGGACGCGCCGCCCACGATCACCGGCACGTCGAGCTCGTAGATGAACCGCTTGAGGTTGAGCGGCTCCGCGTTCGAGGACACGTGCTCAGCCGACACCGTGGTGCCACGGATCACGAACAGGTCCACGCCCGCGCTCACCACCGTGCGCCAGTGCTCCTGTGTGCGCTGCGGCGAGAGCGCGCCGGCGACCGTGACGCCTGCCTGACGGATCTCCCCCAGCCGCTCCGTGATCAGCTCCGGAATGATCGGCGCCGCGTACAGCTCCTGCATGCGCGCAGTGGCCCGGTCCTGCGGCAGGTCGGCGATCTCAGCGAGCACCGGCTCCGGGTCCGAGTAGCGGGTCCACAACCCCTCGAGGTCGAGCACACCGATGCCGCCCAGCTCCCCCAGCCGGATCGCCGTTGCCGGGCTCATCACCGAGTCCATCGGCGCCGCGAGGACCGGCAGGTCCACGTGGTAGGCGTCGATCTGCCACGCAACCGATACGTCCTCGGGGTCCCGCGTGCGCCGAGAGGGCACCACGGCGATGTCGTCGAAGGAGTACGCGCGGCGGCCCCGCTTGCCGCGGCCGATCTCGATCTCGTAAGTCACCGCCACAGGCTACCGGCCGGTGGCGGGACCTCAGCCGCGGAAGGAGTAGTTCGGTGCCTCGGAGACCATCTGCACGTCATGCGGGTGGGACTCCTTGAGCCCAGCCGCAGTGATCCGCACGAAGCGGCCGCGCTCCTGCAGCTCGGGCACCGTCCGGGCGCCCACGTAGAACATCGACTGGTGCAGCCCGCCGGTGAGCTGGTGCGCCACCTGCCCGACCGATCCCTTGTACGCCACGCGACCCTCGATGCCCTCGGTGATCACGTCGTCGTCGGACACATCGCCCTGGAAGTAGCGGTCCTTGGAGTACGAGCGGCGGTCGCCGCGGGACTGCATCGCACCGAGCGAGGCCATGCCGCGGTAGAGCTTGAACTGCTTGCCACCGGAGAACACGAGGTCGCCGGGCGCCTCATCGGTGCCGGCGAGCAAGCTGCCGAGCATCACCGAGTCGGCTCCGGCCACCAGCGCCTTGGCGATGTCGCCGGAGTACTGCAGACCGCCGTCGCCGATCACGGGCACACCCGCCGGCTTCGCCGCGAGCGACGCCTCGTAGATCGCGGTCACCTGCGGCACTCCCACACCCGCGACCACGCGGGTGGTGCAGATCGACCCCGGGCCCACGCCCACCTTGACAGCGTCCACGCCAGCCTCGACCAGCGCCTGCGAGCCCTCGCGGGTGGCGATGTTGCCGCCGATCACCTGCACGCCCTTGGTCGCGGGGTCGGACTTGAGCTTGCGCACCATGTCGAGCATCAGCCGTGCGTGCCCGTTGGCGGTGTCGACCACGAGCACGTCCACACCCGCCTCGACCAGGGCGCTCGCCCGCTCCCAGGCATCACCGAAGAACCCGACGGCGGCCCCCACCACGAGCCGACCCTCACCATCCTTGGTGGCCAGCGGGTACTGCTCGGACTTGACGAAGTCCTTGACCGTGATCAGCCCGGTCAGCTTGTTGTCGGCATCGACGATCGGCAGCTTCTCGATCTTGTGCTTGGCCAGCAGTGCTGAGGCATCCTCGCGCGAGACGCCCACGTTCGCCGTCACCAGTGGCATCGGCGTCATGGTCTCGTGCACGCGGGTGACGTCGAACTTGCTCGGCTCCACGAACCGCAGGTCGCGGTTGGTGATGATGCCGAGGAGCCTGTTGTCGCCGTCGACCACCGGCAGGCCGGAGACGCGGAACTTCGCGCACAGGGCGTCGAGCTCGGCGAGCGTGGCATCGGGGCCGATCGTCAGCGGGTCGGTCACCATTCCCGACTCCGACCGCTTCACCAGGTCCACCTGCGCTGCCTGCTCGGCGATCGGCAGGTTGCGGTGCAGGATGCCGACGCCGCCCTGGCGCGCCATCGCGATCGCCATCCGCCCCTCGGTCACGGTGTCCATCGCCGCCGAGACGAGCGGGATCTTCATCGAGATCTCGCGAGTCAGGCGCGTGGAGGTGTCCGCGTCACTGGGGATGACGTCGGTCTCCCCAGGGAGCAGGAGCACGTCGTCGTACGTGAGTCCGATGAAACCGAAGGGGTCGCGCTGCGGCTGCGTCACGTGGACAAGTCTAGGCGGGAGCCCGACGGCGTCGCGTCCCCCGGTCCGCTCGCTCGCCCGTGACGTCCCTCACCTCGACTCGCTCGTCGAGGCTGTGGACAGCAGCAGGCCCCGACCGCCACGAGGGCGGCCGGGGCCTGCTGTCGAGTCAGACGCTGGGTAGCGTCAGCTCACTTCTCGACGATCGCGAGGACGTCGCGCGCAGAGAGGATCAGGTAGTCCTCGCCCGCGTACTTCACCTCGGTGCCGCCGTACTTGCTGTAGACGACGGTGTCGCCCACGGCGACGTCGACCGGAACACGGTTCCCGTTGTCGTCAACACGACCCGGGCCGACCGCGAGGACCTCGCCCTCCTGGGGCTTCTCCTTCGCGGTGTCCGGGATGACGAGGCCAGAGGCCGTGGTCTGCTCGGCATCGCTCGCCTTGACGACGATCCGGTCCTCGAGCGGCTTGATGGAGACCGACACAGCGGACCTCCCCTTTCGCTATCTCAACTGATCAGGACATGGGCCGTGCCGATGGTGCTGGCCGTCGCCGTCGCGGGGGTCGACGACCGAACCTGCGGCACGGTCTCCAGCTCCGGATGGAGCCTGGGTCACAATCTAGTTTCGCGTTAGCACTCGGTCAAGGCGAGTGCTAAAACGTCCGGTGCGTGTCGCCGTCGAACCTCAGCCGACCGGCGCACCCTGGGAGCGGGCCGTGACCTCGGCGCGGGACTGCGCCATGGCGCTGAGCAGGTCCGCCTCGTCGATGCGCGCGCGGTTGCCGGCGTGGCCGGTGTACAGGTCCTGGCGGGCGTACGCGAGCCGGGTGGCCGCGCGCTGGTAGTCCCGCATGGCCTTCTTCGCGGCCGGGCCGAACCGAGCGGCCCAGTTCCGGGCCGCGCGCGAGGCGCGCATCGAAGCCACCGTCTCAGCCTCCTGCTCGGTGAGCCAGCCGCTGGGCACGTAGTCGCGCAGCCGCTGCGAGATGATCGTGGACTCCCGGCGACGCAGCCAGATCACCACGGCCGCCAGTAGCGCGAACGGCAACCAGTTGAGGAACACGAAGATCGCGATGATGTCCAGACCCGAGCTCGCCATCGTGAGGCTGCCGTTCCAGCCCATGTGCAGCCCGACGCCCACGATGTAACCGAGCGGGAACAGCCACAGCCACGCCGCCTTGGAGCGCATCCGCGACGAGAAGCCCAGCGCGATCCCCATCGGGAGCGAGTAGATGAGGTGCCCGAACGGGCTGAGCAGCGCCCGCATCACGAAGACCGAGCCCATCGTGTCGGCGTTGAGCGCGAAGTACTGGACGTCCTCGACCACCGCGAAACCCAGTGCGACGATCGCGGCGTACACCACGCCGTCGACCGGACCGTTGAACTCACGGCGCCGGACCAGGAAGATCAGCAGGATGCCGAGTCCTTTGGCGGCCTCCTCCACGATCGGCGCACCGAACACGGCGGGGGTGAGCTCAGGCGCCATGTCGGGCGCGAGAGCTCCGCCGATCGCGACACCGACCACGCTGTTCAGCAGGCTCGCGATGAACACGGAGACACCGCCGCCCCACAAGAGCGCGGCGATCATGAGGAACCGCGGCTCCGGCTCCCAGCGGTCGATCCACAGGATCACCGCCCCGATCATCACCAGCGGCACGATCGAGAGCAGCACGGCCACGAACACGTCGGCACCGCTCGTGACCACGGCCATCAGCACCACGAACGCCGACGCCGCCAGCCCGCCGAGAATCACCAGCACGATCTCCAGGGCGACCGGGCGCTTCCGCTTCGGGGCGACCGCCGCCCACGGCATCGCACCGGGCTGCGGCGCCATCGACGAGGCGGGAGGCTGCACGTTCACCGCGGCCGGCTGCTGGGCGTAGCCGTACCCCTGCTGCAGATAGCCCTGCTGGTAGCCCTGTTGGGGATACCCATGCTGGTAGCCCTGCTGCGGAGCGTCCTGCTGGTAGCCCGGCTGGTAGCCCTGCGGCCGCTGGTCTGGCTGCTGATACTGATTCGTCACGGCGTGCACGCTATCGCGGGAAGCTCTCGCGCGAGCGTGGTTGCCCCGGGTCGAACTACCCGTCCTCCAGAGACGAGTCCCGGCCGCACGGCGCCCCGAGCAACCAGCTCGCCAACACGATCAGGAGCAGCGAGATTCTCTGCGAGACCGCGATGGCGATGACATACGTGCGTCGATGGCCTCGCCAGACAATGATGTGATGTATCGGGCGTCGACACCATCCTCTCCTCGACGCCATTTGACCTCACTCCGACCAGCTACGCCGGTGAATCCCCGCCACTTCAGTCGATCTGACCTTGCCAGCCATCAGCCTGAGCAGAATCGGCCGAGGGTCACTACACTCCACACATCGGATGTTTGACGATTCTCGACGACGGTCGCGCCACGGTCGCGCGGCAGAAGGAGCCTGTGACGACGATGGCCACCGACCCGCACGCCTGGTTCGACCACGACCGCTTCGGAATGTTCGTGCACTGGGGCCTCTACAGCCTCCTGGCACGGCACGAGTGGGTTCAGCACCGCGAGCAGATCGACCCGGACGAGTACGCGCGCTACGCCGACGTGTTCACCGCCGACCGCTACGACCCCCAGACCTGGGCGAAGCTCGCTGCCGAGGCGGGGATGAAGTACGTCGTGCTGACCACCAAGCATCACGAGGGCTTCGCCCTCTGGGACTCCGCTCTCACGGACTTCAAGGCGACCAACACGCCCTTCGGTCGCGACGCCGTCGCCGAGTTCGTCGAGGCCGTGCGGGGCGCCGGCCTCAAGGTCGGCTTCTACCACTCGGTCATCGACTGGCATCACCCCGACTTCGTCGTCGACGGCATCCACCCCCTCCGCGAGCACGAGGACGTGCCCGGCCTGAACGCGGGGCGAGACCAAGCGCGCTACGCGGAGTATCTGCACGGTCAGGTGCGGGAGCTGCTCACCAACTACGGCGAGATCTCCTATCTGTTCTACGACTTCTCCTACCCGGGCGGGCGCGGTGGCCTCCCCGGCAAGGGTCGCGCCGACTGGAACTCGGAAGAGCTCATGCGGCTCACCCGCGAGCTGCAGCCCGGCATCGTCGTCAACGACCGGCTAGACATCCCAGGCGACCTCGTCACACCCGAGCAGTATCAGCCCTCCGGACCGATGCGCCGCGATGGCGAGCTCGTGCGCTGGGAGGCGTGCCAGACGATCAACGGAAGCTGGGGCTACGACCGCGACAACCTCGATGCCAAGCCCGTCGACCTGCTGATCCGGATGCTCGTGGACGGCGTCTCCAAGAACGGCAACCTGCTGCTCAACGTCGGCCCGAACGGACGCGGCGAGATCGACCCGCCCGATGCCGCGCGCCTCCGGGAGATCGGCACCTGGATGGAGCTGCACTCCGCGTCGATCTACGGCGCCGGTCCGTCCGAGCTCACGCCGCCGCCCGGAGCCGTCTATACCCAGCGAGGCGACCGCCTGTACCTGCACCTGTTCTCCTGGCCGATGCGGCACGTCCACCTGACCGGCCTCGCGGGGCGGGTCCGTTACGCACAACTCCTCAACGACGCCTCCGAGGTCGCGGTCACCGAGAGCGACCCGCACCAGCATGCGCAGAACACCACGCCGGGCGGTGAGTCGGTAGGGACCGTGACGCTCACGCTGCCGGTGCGACCGCCGGCTGTGGCGGTCCCGGTCGTCGAGATCTGGCTCACCAACGACGAGGCCTCGTCCAAGGCCTGAGGACGGACGTCACTACCGAGGATCACGCACATGTCCCTGACCGACGATGCCATCAGACAGATCAAGGGCATGATCCAGTCGGGCCAGCTTCGCCCCGGGGACCGACTGCCTCCCGAGCACGTGCTGAGCGAGCGGCTGGGCCTCTCGCGCAGCTCGCTGCGCGAGGCGGTCAAGATGCTCGAGGCGCTGCGTGTCCTGGACGTGCGCCGCGGTGACGGAACGTATGTGACGAGCCTGCAGCCGCAGCTGTTGCTGGAGGCGATGTCGTTCATCCTCGACTTCCACCAGTCGCGCGCAGTGCTGGAGGTCTTGGAGGTGCGCGGCATCCTCGAGAACGCCAGTGCCCGCGCCGCGGCAACTCGAGTCACGCCCGAGGACCTCGCACGCATGACCGCCGCGATCGACAACGCCGAGGCGGCGAGCTCGATCGAGGACCTCGTGGAGCACGACCTCGAGTTCCACGCGGCCATCGCCACGGCGAGCGGCAACGGCTACCTGGCCTCACTCATCGACGCGGTCTCGGGTCAGACCGTGCGCGCACGCGTGTGGCGTGGCCTCACCGAGTCGAGCGCGGTCGACCGGACCTTGCTCGAGCACCGCCGGATCGTGCAGGCGATCGCCAGCGGCGACCCCGAGCTAGCCGGCGCACTCATGACCGTTCACGTGGGCGGCGTGTCCGAGTGGATGCAGGCGAGCCTCGAGGTCGATGAGGAGACACCCGAGCGCTGAGCGCGCAACGCTCGGGGTCTCCTGCTCAGACGTCGCCGCCCAGGTACGCGGCACGCACGGCGGCGTCACCGGCGAGCTCGGAGCCGGTGCCGGAGCGGACGATCTCGCCGGTCTCGAGCAGGTAGGCGTGGTCGGCGCGCTTGAGCGCCTGGGCGGCGTTCTGCTCGACCAGCAGCACCGTGGTGCCCTGCGCCTTGATCTCTTCGATGATCGTGAAGATCTGCTGGATCAGCTTGGGCGCCAGCCCCATCGAGGGCTCGTCGAGCAGCAGCAGGCGTGGCCGCGCCATCAGCGAGCGCCCGATCGCGACCATCTGCTGCTCACCGCCCGAGAGGGTGCCGGCAGCCTGCTTGATCCGCTCGGCCAACCGCGGGAAGAGGTCGAGCACCCGCTCGAAGTCCGGCGCCAGCGCGGCGGCGCTGCGGTCGCGCCGCACGTATGCGCCCATCTCGAGGTTCTCCCGCACGGTCATGCCGGGGAAGATCCCGCGCCCCTCGGGCGACTGGCTGATCCCCATCTGGACCCGCTTGTCGGGTGAGACCTTGGCGAGGTCCTCGCCGTCGTACAGGATCGAGCCGGTGCGCACCTTGCGCAGCCCGGAGATCGTCTTGAGCGTGGTGCTCTTGCCGGCGCCGTTCGCGCCGATCAGGGTGACGATCGCGCCTTCGGGCACGTCGAAGCTGATGTTCCTGATCGCCTCGATGTGCCCGTAGTTGACGGACAGGTCACGTACCTCAAGAAGCATCGGGACCCTCCTCGACCTCGTCCTCTTCCACGCCGAGGTAGGCGGCGATCACACCGGGGTCGTTCTGCACCTCGGTCGGCGTGCCGTCGGCGATCTTGCGCCCGAACTCCAGCACCACCACCCGGTCGACGGCGCCCATCACCAGCCGCATGTCGTGCTCGATCAGCAGCACCGTGAGCCCGCGGTCGCGGATCTTGCGGATCAGCTCCATCAGCGCCTGTTTCTCCGACGGGTTGAAGCCCGCCGCCGGCTCGTCCAGGCACAGCAGCCGCGGCTGCGTGGCCATGGCACGCGCGATCTCCAGCCGCCGCTGGTCACCGTAGGAGAGGTTGCCGGCGAGCTCGTCGGCCCGCCCCCGCACGCCGACGAAGTCGAGCAGCTCGTGCGCGAGCTCGCGCCCGGCGGCCTCCTCGCGCCGGTGTCGAGGCAGCCCGAACAGCGCCGAGATCGGGCCTGTCTTGTGCTGCGCATCGGCGCCGACCATGACGTTCTCGAGCGCCGTCATCGCCTTGAACAGCCGGATGTTCTGGAAGGTCCGCGCGATGCCGCTCTTGGCGATCTGATACCGCTTCAGTCGGGCCGTGGACCGGCCGTCGAGCCGCACGGTCCCCGACGTCGGGCGGTAGATCCCCGTCATCACGTTGAACGCCGTGGTCTTGCCGGCGCCGTTGGGGCCGATCAGGCCGAGGATCTCCCCGTGGTCGATATGGAAGCTCACGCCGTCGAGCGCCGTCACGCCGCCGAACCGGAGCGTGATGTCGTCCATCGCGAGCACGGGCTCGCTCGATCGACTGCGATCCGCCGACGGCGCAGCGGTCACGTCAACCATGGTTCCTCCCCTCGTCCTCGGGTCGGGTGGGTGGGTCATCGCCGACGGCGTCGCTCGCGCCGACCGTGATGGGCTCGCCTTCGTCGGAGTCCAGCGCACCCGACTCCAACGCTTCACTCTCCTCCGCCATCCGTTGCGCACGCACGGTGCGCCGCGGCGGCAGGATCCCCTGCGGGCGGTAGATCGCCAGGACCATCAGCGCGAGGCCGAACACCAGCACCCGCCACTCCTCGAACCCGCGGAACCGCTCCGGCAGGTAGGCCACCACGATGGCACCGACCACGGCGCCCCACCGGTTGCCCTGGCCGCCGAGCACCACCGCGCACAGGAACAGGATCGAGATCAGCAGCGTGAACGACTCGGGGTTGATGAATGTCTGCCGGGTCGCGAACAGCGAGCCGGCGATGCCGCCGACGAACGCACCGATCGCGAACGCCAGCAGCTTGAACTTGAAGGTCGGCACGCCCATGAGCTCGGCCGCGTCCTCGTCCTCACGGGTCGCCTCCCAGGAGCGACCCACGCGCGAGTTCTTGATCCGCTTATCGGCGAGCAGGACCAGGATCACCAGCGTCAACGCGAGCCAGTAGAACGGCACGGGATCGGTGACCCCGAACTCGATGAAGGTCGTGGTGCGGTCGAAGTCGACGAGCGGCACCCCGGTGCTCCAGTCCAAGTGCGGCACCTCGAACAGCGGCAGGCTGGGCGGCGCCGGGATCGGGCTGATCCCGCGCGCAGCGCCGAGCCAATCGCTGTTGATCAGCGAGAGCCTGACGATCTCGCCGAAACCGAGCGTCACGATCGCCAGGTAGTCCCCGCGCACGCGCAGCGTGGGCCACCCGAGCAGCACACCCGAGAGCATCGTCACGCCCAGTGCCACGGGCAGGCTCAGCAGCCACGGCCAGGTAGCGTGCTGCGCCGTGAGCACACCGACCGTGTAGGCGCCGATCGCGTAGAAGCCCACGTAGCCGAGGTCGAGCAGGCCGGCGTAGCCGACCACGATGTTGAGCCCGACCGCCACGAGCACGTAGATCGAGACCGTGAACAGCACGCCACCGAAGGCCGTGCCGGGGGTCGAGATGATCGGGGGCTCCAGCAGCGGCAGCACGTAGCAGAACAGCGCAAGCGCGACCATCAGGAGGAGCTGAGCCCACCGAGGCGTGCGCTGCAGCCGTGCCCTCGCGCCGTTGCGCGCACGGTCGAGCCGAGCCGCCAGGCCGGGAGATGACGGCGTCGTCGTCCCACTCATGCGCGTGCCTTTCCGAGGGACTCGCCGAGGAGGCCAGTCGGTCGGAAGAGCAGGATGAACACGAGCAGCACGAACGCGACCACGTGGCGCCACTCGCTGCCGAACAGTCCAGCTCCGAGGTTCTCCGCCACCCCGAGCACGAGACCGCCCACGAGCGCGCCGCGGAGGTTGCCGATCCCGCCGAGCACAGCGGCAGTGAATGCCTTCACGCCGAGCAGGAAACCGGCGTTGTACCGCGTGAGGCCCACGTGCAGCATGTACAACGTGGCGGCGGCGCCGGCGAGCATGCCGCCGATCAGGAACGTGATCTGGATGACCCGGGTGCTGTTCACGCCCATGAGGGAAGCCGTCTCGGGGTCTTGTGCCACCGCACGGATGCCGCGCCCGATCCTCGTCCTGCGGATGAACTGGTCGGCAGCGACCATCATCAGCACCGCAGCAACCACCACGATGATGTTGAGGTTGGTCACGCCGTACCCGAACAGCTCGAACTGGACCGTGAAGGTCCGATCGGTCGGGAGCCCGAGGTTCTCGCGGGAGCGGGCCACATAGCGACCGAGGTTGTCGCTGATCCCGAGTGCCGACGCGATCGCCCCGCGCAGGCCCATCGCCTCCGAGAGCACGAACGAGGCACCGATCGCCGAGATCAGCGCGATCAGCCGTGGTGCCCCGCGTTTCAGCAACGGCCGGTAGGCCACGCGTTCCAGCAGCAGCGCCACGCCGCCGGAGGTGATCATCGAGATCAGCATCGCGAACGCGAGCGAGGCGACCAGCGCGAAGCCGACCGTCGTTGCGTCGGCACCGATGAGCCACAGCGCCCACACGGTCGCGAAGGTCCCGAACATGAACACTTCGGAGTGCGCGAAGTTGATGAGCTGCAGCACCCCGTACACCATGGTGTAGCCGAGGGCGATGAGCGCGTAGACGGACCCGAACACGAGACCGCCCACCACGAGACTGGTGAATTGGTCGAAGACGTACTGGAACTGCACCGGCGGGGCTCCTCACACATGAGGGGGGGTCGGGGGACCTGCGTCGCTCCCCCGACCATGGGTGGTCACGGCTGGGGGCCGGGCGATCGCCCGGCCCCCTCGTCCGTCAGCTACTCGATCGGCT
>NZ_JBMDXJ010000440.1:0-23776 GCF_048594945.1 Pseudactinotalea sp.
TGCGACGAGATCCCGTTCGAGGACTGCGACCGAGGTGAACGTCGTCGGGTCGAGTCCGTTCACCGGGAGGAACAGCGCTGCTGCCTCCTGTGCGAGCGCGTCCAGGTCGGCGCGGCCGCTGTCGTACACATACGAGAGCACCCGCCCACCATGGGTGGGCGGGTCAGCCTCGCGGAGCCGGCGCAGGTGGTCGAGGATCTCGGAGGCGGCGTCGCTCATGACACCGGAGCCTGGCACACGACAGGGGCCGTGGTGCCGATGCACCACGACCCC
Organism: Pseudactinotalea sp.; assembly: GCF_048594945.1. Lineage (NCBI taxonomy): Bacteria > Bacillati > Actinomycetota > Actinomycetes > Micrococcales > Cellulomonadaceae > Pseudactinotalea > Pseudactinotalea sp. The sequence goes on from NZ_JBMDXJ010000440.1 coordinate 274, forward strand.
TGTCGAGTCGGATCGGAATCACATGGTCGCGAGAACCGACGCGGACATCGCGCCGTACTCCTGGCCGAGCTGCTCCGTGTCCACGTGGTCCGGGAAGAAGAAGACCGTGGCCAGAGTGACCAGGCCGTCGGACTGGCGCACCACGACCGAGGTGGTCACCTGGTACAGATACGAACCGCTCGAGTCGGACACCGTCCATTGCGCGCTCTGCACCACGGCATCGAACCCGGCGCCCGCGTCCACGGCGGTGACCTCGCCGATGTTCGCGTCGTTGGCCTCGGACGTCAGCTGGTTCATGTAGCTGTCCGCGAGGTCGGCGGCGATGATCACCTGGTCCGGCACGAACGCCTCACCGTAGAACACCGACTCGCCGTCCTCGAGCACCACGAAGCCGTCGCCGGTCTCGGTCTGCGACCAACCTGCCGCCGGCACCACCGAGACGCCGTGGTCGATCTCGATCGCATCGCCGGCGGGCTCGTCGGTGGTCGGGTCGGTGGTCGGGTCATCGGTGGTGGGGTCGGTGGTCGGATCGTCCGTGGTCGGATCGTCGGTCACCGGCTCCGTGGTGTTGTCGGTCGGGCCCACGGTCGGGTCCTCGTTGCCGCCACCACCGGCCAGACGAGTGATCCCGAACACCAGCAGCACCACGAGCAGCAGCGCACCGATCCCGAGCCCGATCATCTTGCCGTTGCTGTTCTTCGGCGGCGGCGGGTAGCCACCCCCGCCGTACCCGCCCTGCTGCGGGTACCCCTGCTGCGGGCCATAACCGCCCTGCTGCGGGAAGCCCTGCTGCGGGAAGCCCTGCTGCGGGTGACCCTGCTGCTGCGGGTAGCCCTGCTGCGGAGCGCCATAGCCAGGCTGGCCCTGCGGAGGCCCCTGCGGCGGGCCGTAGCCGGGCTGCTGCGGCGGGTGACCCTGCTGCGGGTGACCCTGTGGTGGGTGACCCTGCTGCGGTGCACCATAGCCGGGCTGCCCCTGCGGAGGACCCTGCGGAGGACCCTGCTGGTCGCCGTATCCCGGCTGGCCCTGCGGCTGGTGCGGTGAGCCGTAGCCTGGCTGCTGTCCCTGGTCGCTCACTTCTGCTCCCCCTCGGTGCTCGTGCCGCTCTCGTCGACCGCGGGCGCCGGCGCTGCCGGCTCTGGATCAGATGGCGCCGGGTTGGGAGGCGGTGCAGCGGGTGCAGTCGGAGCGCCGGCGCCGACGGTCTGGTGCTGCTTGGCACGCGCGCGGGCACTGGCGCCGCAGGCGCTGCAGAACGCGGCACCCATGATCATCGGCATCTCGCACTGCGAGCAGAACTCCTGCTCGGCCTGCGGCACCGGTGCGCCGGCTTCCTCGGTCTGCGCCGCCTCGAGTGCCGCCTCCAGCAGTGCGACGTGCAGGATGCGGCGCATCCGGATCACCAGCACGCCCAGGATCAGCAAGCCCCAGACGATGCTGACAACCACGCTCAGCGTGGCGTTGCCGACGTTGCTGAAGAGGTGGATGCCTCCGAAGTACAGGACGTTCGCGACGATCGCCTCGATGACGCCGCGCACGTACCGCGGCGAGAAACCGTCGTAACCGCGACCCAGCCCGGAGAACTCGGCGCAGGCGATGCCGGTCGCGGTGCCGATGACAAGCGGCTTGACGAAGCCTTCGAGGAAGATCAACGACATCCACAGACCGGGGTCGATCTCGCGCGTGAAGCCACCGGTGAGCAAGGCCCAGTGCCGCACGAGCGTGTCGGCCGTGGCGAAGGCGACGCCGGAGATCACGCCGAAGCTGGCGCCGTCGAGAAGGTCGTCGAATCGCTCCCGGCTCGCCAGGAACACCGGGCCGACCTGGCGGATCAGCTCACCCACGACCGGGACCAGCAGCGCGGCCACCAGCAGGCCAGTGGTGTTGAAGCCTCCCCCGACGGCTCCGCTGCCCGCCGACGGACCGCCGGCGCCCCCGGTCGTGCCGATGCCCGCGAACCACAGCAGCGTGAAGCCGAGCGCCAGCACGAAGGTCAGCAGGAACGCCATCACGGTGACCTGGATCGGGTGGTCGTCCCAGACGTTGACGTCGTACAGGTAGACGATGTAGACGACCGGGATCGCGAATGCGGCGACCAGCACCGCGAGCGGCACGGCCCCGAAACACGCAGCGAGCAGGGCCACGACAAGCGCGATCCCGAGAATGATCTGGTACGTCCGGCCGCGCTGGCCGGCACCGCGCGGCATCAGGGTGGAGACGATCGCGAACGACGCGACCGGCTCGTCCGGCTTGACAGCGAAGTGCTGCTGCCGCGACTCCGTGGCGCTGCGAACATCGTGTCCGCACCTGTGGCAGTAGTGGGCGACATCAGGGAGCTGTGTATGGCACTGCGGGCATTCCATGCGATCTCCTGCGAGTGGCGGAGCCGACGTGGCTACGACGGGTGTCGTGCCCGGTTCCTCCCGGACACGACGCTTATCGTGGCGGAGGTGCCCGAACTATGCAACGCCAGATGTACCCGTGTCGTTAGGAACCTTCCGCCCCCGTGGGCACCCGTAGTCGCCTCAGAGGCAGGATCGAGATGGCGGCCAGGGCTGCGGGGACGATGCTGAACGCGAGAATCACGCCCCACAGGGCAGCGCTCGGCTGGGCAACGACGTCGGCAGTGGTACGTGACAGAAATCCGGTGGCCGCCAGGACGCCGAGAACGAGCGTCGGTCCCAGCGCCAGCCCGGCCGTCGCGCCCGCGGTCCACGCGCCGGCGATGACGCCCGCGCGGTCGGCGCCACACTCGCGCTCGTCCGCTGCGATCACGTCCGGCAGCAGTGCGAGCGGGTACAGCTGCATCCCGGCGTACGCGACCCCTGCAAGGCCGACGCACACGAACACCCAGGGGCCCGGAAACGGGCGAGCGAGGACGAGCCCGGCGGTCGCGAGGACAAAGAGCCCGGTCGATCCCAGCAGGGCGCGCTTCTTGCCGAGTCGGTCGGCGAGCCGCCGCGCCACCGGCATGACCACCAGCGCCGGCCCCACGAGCGCCACGAACAGCAGCGTGAGCGCGCTCTCGTCGCCGAGCGTGTAGGTCGCCACGTATTGCGCGGCGGCCAGCATCGCACCGGTCGCCAGCGCCTGCAGCACGAATGTCCCGAGCAGCAGCCGGAGCTCTCGCGACTGCCGCAACGCCGCCAGGGCGGCCCGGAATCCTCCCGGCCCGCCCGACGGCGATGCCACGGGTGCGTGCGTGATCTCGCCACGGCGGGTGGTCAGGATGGCGGACACCGCCATTCCAGCTCCGATCACCAGGCCCGTGACGAGGCCCATCAGCAGGTAGCCCGGTCGCCCGCCGCCGGCAGCGGCCCGCAGCTCCGGTCCGCCGGCACCGAACGCCAGGATCGCCAGCGCGAGCACGGCCACGCGCGGTGCGATCAACCGCGTCCGTGCAGTCGGGGTCGTCGCCAGCTCGGCCGGGAGTGCGATGTAGGGCACCTGAAACAGTGAGAAGGCCGTGGTCGCCAGCAGGAACGCCACCACCACCCACGCCGCGGCTGCCGGCCCGCTGAGGTCGCCGGGCACCGCGAACAGCAGCGTGAAGCACACCGGCACAAGCACCGCTCCGGCGAGCAGAAATGCTCGCCGGGAGCCCCGCCGTCGAGCGCTCGCATCACTGGCCCGACCGATGAGCGGGTCCACGAGCACGTCCCAGATCTTCGGGACCGTGACGGCGAGACCGGCCAGACCGGCCGCGACTCCCAGTGTGTCCGTGAGGTAGTACGCGAGCACGAGCCCCGGCAGCGTTCCGAATCCGCCCGTACCCACCGATCCTGTGGCATAGCCGATCACGGTGCGCCGTGACGGCCCAGGCTCCACCTGCGTGCTCACCGGCCTCCTCGCCGTGACCCCGACCTGATCGCGCCGCTCGTCAGTCGAGCAGTGTGGGCTTGAGGCTAGCGAGCCTGCCGAGCAGGCCGTTGACGAACGTCGGCGAGTCGTCGGTGGAGAGCTCGCGGGCGAGCTCGACGGCCTCGTCGATGGCGACAGCGTCGGGCACGTCGTCGTTGTACAGCAGCTCCCAGGTGCCCACCCGCAGCAATGCGCGGTCCACGGCCGGCATCCGCTCGAGAGTCCAGCCCTGCGAGTAGGTGCTCAGCGCCTCGTCGATCGCCGCGAGCCGCTCCGTGAGGCCCTCCACGATCGTGACCGAGTACTCGGGCAGCGACGCCTGCGTGCCGGGCTGGACCACCCGTTCAGCGAGGACAGAGGCGAGCGACCGGATCAGCGCATCACCGGTGTTGAGCGCACGCTGGTCAGCCTCGTAGACGACGTCGATCGCGCGTTTGCGCGCCTTCGTCCGGGCGCCCACGTCAGTTCACGCGGCCGAGGTAGTCGCCGGAGCGGGTGTCGACCTTGACCTTGGTGCCGGTCTCGAGGAACAGCGGGACCTGGATCTGGTAGCCGGTCTCGATCGTGGCGGGCTTGGTGCCGGCCGAGGAGCGGTCGCCCTGCAGACCCGGCTCGGTGTAGGTGATCTCCATGACCACGGAGGCGGGCATCTCCACGTACAGCGGCGTGCCCTCGTGCATCGCGACGATCACCTGCTGACCTTCGAGCAGGAAGTTCGCCGCGGTGTCGACGATGTCCGCATCGATCGTGACCTGCTCGTAGTCGGCCACGTCCATGAAGACGTAACCCTCGCCGTCGTTGTACAGGTACTGGTAGTCGCGGCGGTCCACGTTCGCGGTCTCGACCTTGACACCGGCGTTGAAGGTCTTCGACACGACCTTGCCGTTCGTCACGCCCTTGAGCTTGGTGCGCACGAACGCGGGCCCTTTGCCGGGCTTGACGTGCTGGAACTCCACCACGGACCAGAGCTGTCCGTCGATGTTGAGAACCGTGCCGTTCTTGAGGTCGTTGGTCGTTGCCACGCGCGTTCCGTTCTGAGTGGGTGAAGCCGTCAAACTGCGGCCCTCAGGGTAACGGGTGTCAGGCCGGCGGTGCGCCGACGAGCGCCTGCAGCGCGAGCCGGTAGGAGTCCGGGCCGAAGCCGGCGATCGTCCCGGTGGCGACACCAGCGACCACAGACGTGTGTCGGAACCGTTCCCGGGTGGCCGGGTTCGTCAGGTGGACCTCGACCAACCGCAGCCCGGCCGTGGTGACCTGCGCGACCGCGTCCCGCAGCGCGTACGAGTAGTGCGTGAACGCCGCCGGGTTGAGCACCACGTGCCGACGCGCGTCCACGGCCTCGTGCAGCCAGCCGACCAGGGTCGCCTCGTCGTCGGTCTGACGCACCTCGACGGCGAGGCCGAGCTCGGTGCCCCACGCCCCGATGGTCTCGGCGAGAGTCGGGGCGTCGAGGGCACCGTAGACGTCCGGCTCGCGGGTGCCGAGCCGGCCGAGGTTGGGGCCGTTGAGGACGAGGACGTCGGTCACGTCGATCAGCCTAGGCTCACGGCCGCGTATGCCTCGACCAGCAGCTCGGGATCGGGCCCCTCGAGCCTGCCGGGCCGGGCGATGCCGTCGAGGACCACGAACCGGAGCATGTCGCCGCGCGTCTTCTTGTCGCGGCGCATCGCCTCGTGCAGGGCCGGCCACCGGTCGCCGCGGTACCCGAGCGGGAGTCCGACGCGACCGAGGAGGTCCCGGTGCTGATCCACGATCTCCGGCTCGAGTCGGCCGGCGAGCCTCGCGAGCTCCGCTGCGTAGACCATGCCGACGCTCACGGCTTCCCCGTGCCGCCAGCTGTAGTCCTCCTCGTGCTCGATCGCATGCCCGAAGGTGTGCCCGTAGTTGAGGATCTCGCGCAGGTGCGACTCGCGCAGGTCGGCGGCGACGACGTCGACCTTCACCTGGATCGCGCGCCGCACCAGCTCGGCGAGCACATCCGAGTCCGGGTCGAGCGCGGCAGCGGTCGAGGTGTCGACGATCCGCAGGATCTCCGGGTCGGCGATGAAGCCGCACTTGATCACCTCGGCCAGGCCCGCCACCAGATCGACCGAGGGGAGCGTGCGCAACGTGCTGAGGTCGCACAGCACACCCGACGGCGAGTGGAACGCGCCCACAAGATTCTTCCCGGCCGGCGTGTTGATGCCGGTCTTCCCGCCGACAGCGGCATCGACCATCGCAAGCAACGTCGTCGGGATCTGGATCACGCGGACCCCGCGCAGCCACGAGGCTGCGACGAACCCGGCCAGGTCGGTCGTGGCGCCGCCACCCATCCCGACGACGACGTCCTCACGACCGAACGCCGCCTCGCCGAGGATGTCCCAGCACCGAGTGAGGACCTCGGCGGTCTTGGCCGACTCGCCGTCAGGCACCTCGAAGGTGGCTACGTCGTAGCCCGCGAGCAGCAGCGCCTCGGCGACCTCGGACAGGGGCTCCCGGAGCGGCGCCGCGTGCATGAGCAGCACGCGGGTGGCCGTCTCGCCGATCATCGGGACCAGATGTGCGCTCAGATCGTGCCCGATCACGACCTCGTAGTCCCGCTCGGCGTGCACCGGGATCTGGTCGTTCACGCTGATCGCTCCCCCAGCTCCGCCAGCACCTGCTCCACGACCTGCTCGGGGGTCAGCATGTCGGTGTCGATGCTGATCGTGGCGAGCGAGCGGTAGATCGGCTTGCGCGCCTCCGCCAGTTCCAGCCATTGCTTCCGTGGACTCCCCACGAGCAGCGGCCGTGCGGCGGACAGACCCACGCGTGGGGACGCCGCCGCCAATGACACGTTGAGATGCACCACCCGCAACCCGGCGAGGTCGGCCTGCGTGACCGGGTCGAGGATCGCGCCGCCGCCGAGCGCGAGCACTCCGGGGTGCTCGGCGAGGGCGGCGACCACCGCCGCGCGCTCGCGAGCACGGAACGCCTCCTCGCCCTCGCTGAGGAAGATGTCCGAGATCGACGTGCCGGCTGCAGCCTCGACGTCGTGGTCCGTATCGCGAAACTCCACGCCGAGGGCCTCGGCCAGCAGTCTCCCGACGGTCGACTTCCCCGCGCCCGGGAGCCCGATGACGACGACGGCCGGTCCTGTGCTTCTCATGCCATCGACTCGGGGATCGCGGCCAGGTAGCTCTCCACGTTGCGGGTGACCTCGGCCAGGCTGTCGCCACCGAACTTCTCGAGCAACGCCTGCGCAAGCACGAGCGCGACCATCGCCTCCGCGATCACGGCGGCGGGTGCGGCGGCGCAGGTGTCCGAGCGCTGGTGCAGGGCGGTCGCTGCCTCGCCACTGGCCACGTCGATGGTGGCGAGCGCCCGGGGCACCGTGGAGATCGGCTTGAGCGCGGCGCGCACCCGGACGACCTCACCGTTGCTCATCCCGCCCTCGACGCCGCCTGCTCGGTTGGTACGTCGGCGCACGCGACCATGCTCGTCGCGCTCGATCTCGTCGTGGGCGGCGCTGCCGCGGCGGGTCGCGGTGCGGAAGCCGTCGCCCACCTCGACGCCCTTGATCGCCTGGATGCCCATGAGGGCCCCCGCGAGCCGGGCGTCCAGGCGTCGGTCACCGTGTACGTAGGAGCCCAGGCCGGGCGGGACCCCGTAGGCCAGCACCTCGACGACGCCGCCCAGCGTGTCGCCCTCCTTCTTGGCCGAGTCGATCTCGGCGACCATGGCGGCCGAGGTCGGGGCGTGGAAGGAGCGGATCGGATCGGCGTCGAGCGCAGCGACGTCGTCCGGGCCGGGCAACGGGGCGTCGTCGGGCGTGGTGATCTCCCCGACCGAGACCACGTGCGAGACCAGGCGCACCCCGGCAGCCTGCTCGAGCAGCGCGGCTGCGACCGAGCCGAGTGCTACCCGGGTGGCGGTCTCGCGAGCCGAGGCACGCTCGAGAACCGGTCGGGCGTCGTCGAGGTGGTGCTTGACCATGCCGACGAGATCGGCGTGGCCAGGGCGGGGCCGGGTCAGTGGCTTGTTGCGGGCCTGCTCGCGCTCGTCACCGGTGCCGGCGTCGACCGTGAGTGCGTCGGAGGCCACCGGGTCGGCGGCCATCACGGTCTCCCACTTGGGCCACTCCGAGTTGCCGATCTCCAGCGCGACCGGTCCACCCTGCGTGAGCCCGTGCCGCACACCGCCGAGGATCCGGAGCGCATCCTGCTCGAACTTCTGCCGGGTACCGCGACCATGTCCGAGCCGGCGTCGCGCCAGCGCGGCCTGCACGTCCGCGGTTGTCACGGCCACACCGGCCGGCATCCCCTCGAGGATGCCCACGAGCGCAGGGCCGTGCGACTCCCCCGCCGTCAACCATCTCAGCATGGCGCCCATCCTGACACGCGGCGCGTGGCCCGGAGGTGGCGCGTTCAGGGTGTGAACGGCGCTGCGGAACCGGCGACCGCCGCCCCCACCCCTGCTCCCAGCACGAGCCAGGGACCGAACGCGAGGGCCGTGCTCCGACTGGCCCGTGCGAGTGTGAGCAGCACCACCGCCACCACCCCACCGAGCAGGAACGTGGCGACCACACCGGCGAGCACCGCGGTCCAGCTGAACCAGCCGAGGAACAGCCCGAGCACCGCGGCGAGCTTCACGTCACCCAGCCCGAGCGCGCGGGGTGAGATCAGCGCGAGCGTGAGGAAGCCGACCCCGAGCACGAGGCAGCCCAGCAGCGCCCGGCCGAGATCCGCCCAAGCATCCTCCTGCCAGGCGGCCAGCGTGAGACCGGCCAGCAGCACCGCCCCGGTAGGCACCGCCACGACGTCGGGCAACCGGTGGCTGTCCAGATCCACGGCGACGAGCACCGCACACCCGAGCGCGAGCAGCGCGAAGGTCACGAGCTCGACCCAGGTCCCCGCGAGCAATCCGGCGGCCAGACCGCCACACGCCGCGAGGATCGCCACCGCCGGTCGTGAGACCCACGGCCCCGGCTGCTCGCGAACCAGCCTTGAGACCGGGAGCACCGCGCCGCACAGGGCGAGTGTTGCTGCCGTGGCCGCCGCGATCGGCCAGGTCATGAGCCGGCGATGGCAGCGAGGAGCGCCGCGCGCATGACCTCCACCGGCGCCTGCCGCCCAGTGAACAACCGCACCTGCTCGCACGCCTGGTGCAGCAGCATCAGGTAGCCGGGTGCGACCGAGCCACCCGAGGCGAGCCACTGGGTCGGCAAGGGTGTGGGCCAGCCCTCGTAGACCACGTCGACGAGGACCTGGGCAGGATCGAGCGACATCTCGGCCACGAGCGGCGCAAGGGTGGCCGAGGCACCTCCGGGGACCGTGCTGATCACGATCTCCGCCTCGCGCAGCAACCCTGTGGCGCGATCGGATCCCAGCGTGACGAGCTCGGGCTCCACGCCCATGCTGGCGGCCGCACGCAGCACCGTGCCCGCGCGGCCGATGCTCCGCACCAACACCCGCGGCCGGTGTACGCCCAGTTCACCGAGCGCCGCGACCGCCGACGCCGCAGTGGCCCCGCCGCCCACGATGACGCCCAGAGTGTGGCCGCCGCTTGCTGGACGCGGCGTGGCCTCGCGGAGGGCCTGCACCAGGCCGTAGACATCGGTGTTCGCGCCGACCTTGAGGCCGCCTGGCTGCAGGAGCACCGTGTTGACGGCACCCACGGCCTCGGCGAGCGGCTCCACGACGTCCACGCACCGAAGGGCGACCTGCTTGAGCGGCATCGTCAACGACAGTCCCGCCCACTCGGGTCCCAGCGTGGTGAGGAACGCCTCGAGCTCGGGCTCGTCGACGTCGTGCAGGCCGTACTGCGAGTCCGGTAGCCCCAGCGCGTGGTAGGCCGCCCGGTGCAGCACCGGCGAGAGCGAGTGCGCCACGGGGTGGCCGAGCACCGCGGCATGGCGGTGCGTCCTGTCGCTCACTTCAGCCCTCCTCGTCGGCGGTGGCGTCGTCGGCGCCTGCGGACTGCTCCTGTCGCCACTCCTCGAGCCACTCCCGGTACCGCGCGCGGTTCTGCTCGTGCTCCACCGGATCATCGGTGAAGACCGTCTCACCGGTCTCCAGGTTGACTGTCACGAAGTAGCACCAGTCCCCCGCCGGCGGTTCTAGTGCAGCCTCGATCGAGGTGGCGCTCGGCGAGTTGATCGGCGCGGGCGGCAGGCCTTCGAACACGTAGGTGTTGTAAGGCGTGCTGTCGTCGCTCAGGTCGGCGAGCGTGAGGTCGGTGACAGCCTTGTCGAGCCCATACGCCACGGTGCTGTTCATCTGCAGCAGCGGGCCGACGTCGGCGCAACCGTTCAGCCGGTTGGACAGCACCCGGGCAACTCGGCCTCGGTCCTCGGGATCGGTGACCTCGGCTTCGACGATCGACGCGCGGATCAGCAGGTTCTCGCGGTCGGCCGGGTCCACGTCGTAGGAGTCCAGGACCTCGACCGTGCGGTCCACCATGCGCTGCAGCACCTGGTCCACGGTCTCGTCGGGTGCGATCGAGTATGCCTCCGCGAACAGCCACCCTTCGATCCCGCCGGAGGCCCCCTCGGGCAGCTCCACCTCGTCCAGCGCCTCACGGACGTCGGCTGTGGACACCCCCATCACCTCGGCGATCTTGGCGACGATCTGCGTCTCGCGCCAGCCCGGTGGGATCGTGAGGGTGCGGTCCGCCCGGTTCGCGGGATCGAGCAGAGCAGCGACGGCGTCGCTTGCCCGCATCTGCTGCGGGAGGGTGTAGCTGCCAGCCTGGATGCCGGTCGCGTCAGGGTTCGCCTCGTAGGCGTCGATGAACGCCTCCGCGGTCGCGACGACGTCAGCGGTCCGCAGGACGTCCCCGATCGCGGCCGGTTCGGCGTCGGAGATGACCACGGCGACCGACCCGGTACCCGGGCCCGGGTAGTCGGTGATCGGGTCGTCGCTCGGGTCGTCGAACATCGGCAGCACGAGCCGCCAGGCGCCCCCGATGAGCAGCGCGAGCGCGACCACGAGGACGCCGAGCACCGCGAGGTTGCGGCGCAGGTGATCGCGGCGCGTGCTCTCGCTTCGGTCGTCGGCGCCCGCGTCGTCGGGCTCTGGGGAATCCACGGTCAGCGGTTGGCGTCCAGCCACTCCCGGTACTCGTCACGGAACTGCAAGAACTCCTGGTAGTCACCGGTGAACTTGGTCTCGCCTGTGTCGAGGTTGACGGTCACGAAGTAGCAGAAGTCACCGCCTGGCGGGTTCGCGGCCGCCGCAATCGCTGCCTCGCCCGGCGAGGCGATAGCCGTCGGCGGCAGGCCAGGTATCACGTGGGTGTTGTAGGGCGTCTCCGTGTCGAGCTCGGTCCGTGTGAGTTCGTTGCCAGGCTTACCGAGCTCGTACACGAGGGTGCTGTCCATCCCGAGCCGACCCGTGTCGTCGCAGTACGCCAGCCGGTTCTCGATGACCTCGGCCACATTGGGCCGGTCCTCCTCGCGCGCCACCTCACGTTCGATGATCGAGGCCTTGATGATCACGTCACGCCAATCCTCGCGCGGCACATCATTGCGCTCGAGCACCGTGACAGTCATGTCGACCATCTCCTGCAGCACCTCAGCGGGCTCGGCCTCCGGCGCGATCCTGTAGGTCGAGGCGAACAACCAGCCCTCGACTGCACCCTCGGCCTCGTCGGGGAGCGTGAGCTCGTCGGCAGCGGCCTCGACCTCAGCGACATCGATCTCCATGTTCTCGGCGAGCCGGGCGTAGATCTGGGTGGCGCGCCACCCCTCCGGCACCGTGCTCCCGGCGTCCGAGCGGCTGGCCGGATCGAGCACCGCAGTCACGGCGTCGACCGCGCGCATCTGCTGCATCAGCTCGTAGGTACCCGGCTGGATGCCGGCGGCCGAGGCGTTCGCGTTGTACGCCGCCACGAAGGCATCGACGCTCGCGACCACATCGGCCTCCACCAGCGTGGCGCCGATCGCCGCACCGCTGTCACCTGCGTTCACCACGATCGTCGCCGCCCCTGCCCCCGGGCCGGGATAGTCGCCCGGTCCGGACGGCGATGACTCGTTCCCGCTGAACAGCGGCCGTACGAACACGAGCGCTGCGACCACCAGGATCGCCAGGCCCATCACCATGACCACGAACGTGAACATGGTGCGTCGGCGCTGCGCGGCGCGCTTGGCCTTGAGGCGTCGTTCTGCCCGGGCGCTCCGGGGATCCGACTCGGCGTGATCGACGTCGGAGTCGGACTCGTGGAACAGATCCGTCACGGGATCTCCTCTTCTCCCCCTCGGTCGGGCTCGAGCGGCGTTCCGGCTGGTGCGCCGGTGCTCCGTTCGAAGTCGAGTGCGTTCTGCAGGATAAGCACAGCGGCGACCTGATCCACCACCTGTCGATGGGAGCGCCCGTTCCGCCCCGAACGGGTGAGCGCCTGATGGGCGGTCACGGTCGTCAGCCGCTCGTCCACCAGGCGCACAGGAACGCGATCCACCGCCTGTGTCAATCGTGAAGCGTACGCCAGCACCTCCTGCGCCGACCGCCCTTCCGCTCCGGAGAGGCTTCGAGGCAGGCCCACGATGATCTCGATCGCCTCGAGATCCCGCACGATCTCGGCGATCTCGGCGACCTGGTCCTCACGCCGGCTCCGCTGGAGCGTGGCCACCGGCGTGGCGAGCAGACCGGACGGGTCGCAACGAGCAACACCGATTCGCACCGACCCGATATCGAGCCCGATGCGGACCCCGCGCCGCACCTGCGCCTCAGGCACGCGCCAGCTCGTCCGTCACAGCGGTGAGCGCTCGATCGGTCGCGCTCGCGTCGCTCCCGCCGCCCTGCGCGATGTCGTCCTTACCGCCACCGCCGCCACCGAGCGCCGTGGCCGCAGCACGTACCAGCGCGCCGGCCCTGATCCCGGCGGCACGGGCCGACTCGTTCGTGGCGACGACCACGACCGGACGCTCCCCTGCGATCCCGGTCAGCGCCACCACGGCGGCGCCGTCGTTCCCGAGCCGCTCACGCAGATCGAGCACGAGCGTACGCAGGTCGTCCGCCGATGCCACGTCACCCACGTGCCGGACCACGGCGCGGGTTCCGTGCACGTCCTGAGCACCTGCGGCGAGCTCTCCCGCGTTCCCGAGCAGCTGCCCCTGGCGCATCTCGGCAAGTTGCTTCTCGGCGTCCTTGAGCTTGCTCAACAGGCCCGAGATCCGCTCCGGGAGCTCCTCGCCCCGCGCACCCACCAGCTGCGACAACTGGCTGACCAGCGCGTGCTCCTTGGCTGCGTGCCCGTACGCCCCCTCGCCCACCAGCGCGTCGATCCGCCGCACACCGGAGCCGATCGAGGCCTCACCGAGCACGGTGACCAGTCCGAGCCGTCCGGTGCGGTCCACGTGCGTGCCCGCACACAGCTCCTTGCTCCAGTCACCGCCGATCGAGACCACGCGCACGTCACGGCCGTACTTCTCGCCGAACAACGCCATCGCGCCGGCAGCCCGGGCGGCGTCGATGTCCATGATCTCGTCGGTCACGTCGAGGTTGTCGGCGAGCTGGGCGTTGACCCTGCCCTCGACCTCGGACAGCACCGAGCTCGGCACGGAGCTCCCGTGCCGGAAGTCGAACCGCAGCCGCGACGGCGCGTTCTCTGAGCCCGCTTGCGTGGCCTGGTCGCCGAGAAACTCGTGCAGCGCCTTGTGCACCATGTGCGTCGCCGTGTGGGCGCGCGCGATCGCGAGCCGCCGATCGGTGTCGATCGTGGCGACGCCGGTCTCATCGAGAGCCAGCGTGCCCTCCACCAGCCGGCCGCGGTGCACGTGCAGTCCCGCGATCGGCGATTGCACGTCGGCGACGTCCACAAGCCCGCCGCCGGTGAAGCCGATCGTGCCGTGATCGGCCAGCTGGCCACCGGCCTCGGCGTAGAACGGCGTCTGGTCGAGGATGACCTCTACGTCGGCGGGCGCTTCCGCGACCTGCGCCGGCTGGCCGTCGACCAGCAGCCCCACCAGACGCACCTGTGCGGTGTCGTCGGTGTAGCCGAGGAACCGGTCTGGCCCACCGAGGCGCCCGAGGACGTCCTGGTACACGCTCGCGTCCACGTGTCCGGTCTTCTTTGCGATCGCGTCGGCCCGGGCCCGTGCCCGCTGCTCCGCCATCAGGGAGCGGAAGCCTTCCTCGTCGACCGTGACGCCCTGCTCCGCCGCCATCTCGAGCGTGAGGTCGATCGGGAAGCCATACGTGTCGTGGAGCGCGAACGCCTCGGCCCCCTGCAGGACCGGGATATCGGCGTCGCCCTTCGCGCGTGCGACGGCCGTGTCGAGGATCGCCGTGCCGGAGACGAGCGTGCGCCGGAACGCGTTCTCCTCCTCGTAGGCGAGCTGGGAGATTCGCGTGAAGTCCGTTTCGAGGTCGGGGTAGGACGCCTTCATCGCGTCCTTCGACACCGGCAGCAGGTGCGGCAGCGTCGGCTCATCCACACCGAGGAGCCGCATCGACCGCACCGCACGGCGGATCAGTCGTCGGAGCACGTAGCCGCGGCCGTCGTTGCCCGGCCGCACGCCGTCACCGATCAGCATGAGCGCCGAGCGCACGTGATCGGCGACGACCCGCATCCGGATCTGGTCAGGTTCGGCCGAGTTCTCCCCCAGCCGGTAGCGCTTGCCGCTGAGCTCCTCCACGGTGGTGATCACCGGGAAGGTCTCGTCGATCTCGAACATGTTCTCGCGGCCCTGCAGCAGGTACGCCAGCCGTTCCACGCCCAGACCGGTGTCGATCGACTTCTGCTCGAGCTCACCGAGCAGCGGGTAGTCCTTGCCCTGGCCCTCGCCGCGCAGGAACTCGTCGAAGACGTTGTTGTAGTACTCGAGGTAGCGGTCGTTGCCGGGATCGACCGTGCCTCCCTCGGCCTCGGGGCCGTACTCGGGTCCGCGGTCGTAGTGGAACTCGGCGCACGGCCCCGCAGGGCCGGGCTGACCGGTGTCCCAGAAGTTCTCCTCCTTGGGCAGTCGCACCACGTGCTTGGGGTCGACACCGATCTCCGCCAGCGCGTCCCACGCCTCTGCGTCGTGCTCCCAGATGGTCACCCAGATGCGGTCGCCATCGAGCCCGTAGCCACCGTCGGCGACCGAGCTGGTGCTCAGCTCCCACGAGAACCGGATGGACTCGCGCTTGAAGTAGTCGCCGAACGAGAAGTTGCCGGCCATCTGGAAGAACGTGCCGTGCCTCGTGGTCTTGCCGACGTTCTCGATGTCGTTGGTGCGGATGCACTTCTGCACGCTCACCGCGCGCGGCCACGGCGCTGGCTCGGTGCCCACGATGTAGGGGATGAATGGCACCATCCCGGCGATCGTGAACAGGATCGAGGGGTCCGGTGACACCAGCGACGCGCTGGGCACGATCGTGTGCCCGCGGTCGCCGAAGTAGGTCAGCCAACGCTGACGGATCTCTGCAGTGCGCATGATTCCTAGAAGTAGTCGGTGCCGTCGTCGGGGAAGATCTCGCCCTCGTTCTCGACGGCGTGGGGGCGGCGGGCGCGGTGGGCCGCCCTGGTCTCACGCGCCTGGGCCAGCGTCTCCTCGTCGGGGAGGAGCGCGTTGCGCAGGGACTCCTCGTTCTCTGCCATCGAGGTGCGCAGCTGGGTGCCGAGCGTCGCGACGTTCTCGGCGAGGGAGCCGATCGAGGCGGCGATCCCCGCCGGCGTCACGGCGGCGGCCACCCCGTTGACACGGTTGTTGATCCGCGAGACCTGCTGCAGCACCACGACGGTGACGACCACGCCGACACCGATCCAGAAGACGCGCTTCACGACCGGTCCGCCTTGTCCTCACCCGAGCGGCTGAACAGACCGCGGACCGCCATCGAGAAGGCGGCGACCTTGATCAGCGGCGTCCCGACCGTGGCCGAGATCAGCGATGTGAGCGCCGAGACGTTCTGTGATGTCTCGGCGGCGGCCGTGGTCACGGTGTCGACCTTGGCGAGCTGGCCATTGGTGGTGGTGATCGTCACGGCGGCCTCGTCGATGACGGGCAGCGTGTGTTCGGTCACCTGCTTGAGGCTCTCGCGGGTCTCGTCGAGCACCCGGCCCAGCTTGATCAGCGGCACTGCGAGCGCACCGACCAGCAGCACGAAGGCGATCGCGGCGATGAGGCCGGCGACGTCACCGAGGTTCATGCGAGTCCTTCCACGTGTTCAGCAGGTATCCAGCAGATGCAGTTGCGCCGCCGGTAGGTCCCGGCGGATGCCGAGCCTACCGACGGCGCAAGCAGTCTGTGCCCGTGGGCGTCAGCGCGAGTAGTGCTCGACGACCAGCTGGACCTCGCAGGTCACCGGAACTTCGGCCCGCTTCGGGCGGCGGACGAGCTGGAACCGCAGCTTCTCGAGGTCCACGTCGAGGTACTCCGGCAGCGTCGGGAGCACGTCCCGGTGAGCGCCGGCGGCGGCCACCTGGAACGGCACGGTCGTCTGGCTGCGCGGCTTGACCTGCACGACCTGACCCGGCTTCACCCGGTAGGACGGGCGGTTCACGATCTTGCCGTCCACGAGGATGTGGCGGTGGCTCACGTGCTGACGGGCCTGGGCGATCGTGCGGCCGAAGCCGGCGCGGAGCACGAGGGCGTCGAGGCGCATCTCGAGCAGCTCGACCAGCGACTCACCGGTCAGGTGCGGCTCACGGCGGGCCTCGTCGAACGCCCGGCGGAGCTGGGCCTCGCGCAGCCCGTACTGGGCGCGAAGACGCTGCTTCTCCTTGAGACGCACCGCGTAGTCGGACTCGTTGCGGCGGCGGGCGCGGCCGTGCTCGCCCGGCGGGTAGGGGCGCTTCTCGAAGTACTTGACGGCCTTGGGCGTGAGCGGGAGGCCGAGCGCTCGGGACAGACGCACCTGGCGGCGCGTGCGGTCGGATGATGCGGGCATGCGTGTGATTCTCTTCCTGTCGTGGAACTGCTACGTCACGCACCCACCTGCTGAGGCGGGGCGCGGGGTCAACTCCACGGACACACGGCCCGATCGGCTAAGACCCCAGGGTGCCGACCCGGAAACCACCGGGCGGCAAACCACTGGAGTCTACCGCAGTCACCGGCGGCCGCGGCTCATGCCCTTGCCGCCGCTGCCGCTGCGGCGGGAGCCCCCGCCGGAGGAGCGGCGCGAGCTCGAGGACGAGCGCCGGCTGCCACCGCCGAACGAGGACCTGCCCTTGCTGAGCGACGACCCACCGCGTGACGAGTTCCGCGAGCGGTTGCTCGACCAACCGCCACGCGAGCGGTTGCGGTGGTAGTAGCCGTCGTCGTCGTGGTAGCCGCCGCCGGAGAAGGAACGGAACAGCCGCCAGACCAGGCTGATGACCACAACGATCACAAGCAACACGATCAATCCGCTGGTATCCATCTGTCCACCATGGCATCCGGCCGGCGCATGCGCATGGCGCGGCGGGGGTCAGACCTGCCCATCCGCCGTCAGGAAGGGTCTGTGCGCCCCAGGATCTCGCGGATCTTGCCGAGCCGGTCGGCAATGCCCCGCTCGTACCCGCGGTCGGTGGGTTGGTAGTAGCGCGATCCCACCAGGTCGTCCGGGAGGTACTGCTGGGGGGCGACGGCGTGGGGTGCGTCGTGCGCGTACTGGTACCCGGCTCCGTGCCCGAGTCGCTCGGCGCCGGCGTAGTGCGCGTCACGCAGGTGCGAGGGCACCAGCCCGATGCGTCCGGCCTCGACGTCGGCGATCGCCTTCCCGATCCCCAGGTAGGCGGCGTTCGATTTCGGGGCGGTCGTGACGTGGACCACGGCCTCCGCCAGGATGATCCGAGCCTCCGGCATACCGATGAGGGCGACCGCCTGCGCAGCGGCGACCGCGGTCTGCAACGCCGTCGGATCCGCCATGCCCACGTCCTCCGCGGCCGCGATGACCACGCGGCGAGCAATGAACCGTGGGTCCTCCCCCGCCACCACCATGCGCGCCAGGTAGTGCAATGCGGCGTCCACGTCGCTGCCGCGCATCGACTTGATGAACGCACTGATCACGTCGTAGTGCTGGTCACCGGCGCGGTCGTACCGGACCGCTGCCACGTCGATCGCGCGAGACACCGCCTCGGTCGAGATCGTGTCCTCGCCAACCTCGATCGTGGTGCCCGCCGCCGCTTCCAGGATCGTCAGCGTCTTGCGTGCGTCTCCCCCGGCGAGCCGCAGCAGCTGCTCGCGCGCGTCGTCATCCAGCTCGACACGGCCGCCCAGACCCCGATCGTCGACCAGGGCACGATCCACGAGCGAGGCAAGGTCCGCCGTCGTCAACGGTCGCAAGGTGAGCATGATGGACCGGGACAGCAGCGGGGAGATCACCGAGAAGCTGGGGTTCTCGGTGGTGGCGGCCATCAGCGTGACCCAGCGGTTCTCGACCGCTGGGAGCAGCGCGTCCTGCTGGGTCTTCGAGAACCGGTGCACCTCGTCGATGAACAGCACGGTCTCGCCGCCGCCGAGGGAGAGACGACGCCGGGCGTCCTCGATCACCGCGCGCACGTCCTTGACTCCGGCTGTCACGGCGGACAGCTCGGTGAACCGGCGTCCCGAGGCATGCGCCACGAGGTAGGCGAGAGTGGTCTTGCCGGTCCCAGGCGGCCCCCACAGGATCACCGAGCTCGGAGGCAGGCCACCCTGCTCGGGCGGCGCGATCAGGCGGCGCAGAGGTGAGCCAGGCTCGAGCAGATGCGCCTGGCCGACCACCTCGTCCGCGGTCGCCGGGCGCATCCGGACCGCGAGCGGTGCGGCCGGGTCGACGGCGGGTACGCCGGAGTCGTCAGTCGATGCCGCCTCGAACAGGTCCACGTCCTCAGCCTACGAGGCCACGAACCCGCGGCGCCCGAGCCGGTGGCCGACCTCAGGACGCAGGGCTGTTGGTGCTCAGCTGCAGTCTGTTCCCGAAGGGGTCCGCAACGGCCGCCCACCAGCCGTACTCCCCACTGATCACGGTCCGCGGGACCAGCACCGATCCGCCCGCTGCCTCGACGGCGGCAAGGTCGCCCTCCAGATCGTCCGAGTCGAACGTCGGCCGGAAGAAGCCATCGGTCGGTGGAGCCTCAGCCACCTGCTCCAGCCCGCCGATCGGGGCACCCTCGGGAGTGCTCAGCATCACGTGCTCGCCGAACGGGCTTGCCACAAGGCCGAACACTGCTCCGTAGAACGCACTCGCTCGCTCCGTGTCCGTGACCCGCAGCTCCCAGAAACCAACGGTGGGAATCGCCATCTCCTGCTCCTCTCGTCGATGCCCGGGTCTCCGGGCTCAGCGTGATGACGCGCGAGGCTGGCGCACATCGACATCGGGGCGCCTCACTCCTGCTCACCGTCACGCTGGTCCCGCTCGGCCCACGCCAACAGCGGGGCGATGTCGAAGACGTGCTCGTCGATGTCGGCGTGGAGGTCGCCGAGCTCCGCATAGCGCGCGGGCACGGTCACGATCGTCAGGTCGCGGGGGTCGGCATCGTCGATCTCGTCCCAGCGGAGCGGCGTGGACACCCGGGCATCCGGCACGCCCCGCACCGAGTACGCCGACGCGATCGTGTGGTCGCGCGTGTTCTGGTTGTAATCGACGAACACCAGCGCCGGGTCGCGGTCCTTGCGCCACCACGTGGTGGTGGCGTCGTCGGCAGCACGCCGCTCCACCTCACGCGCGAACGCCAGGGCCGCGCTGCGGACCTCGGCGAACCCGTGGTCGGGCGGGATGCGCACGTAGACATGCAGCCCGGACCCGCCCGACGTCTTCGGGTAGCCCACCGCACCAATCTCGTCCAGCACCTCGTGCACCACGTGCGCGACCCGCCGGACCCGGTCGTAGTCACACTCCTCCCCGGGGTCGAGGTCGATGCGCCACTCGTCGGGCTTCTCGACATCGACGCGGCGACTGTTCCACGGGTGGAACTCGACGGTGGACATCTGCACGGCCCAGATCACGTGCGCGAGCTCGGTGACACACAGCTCGTCGGCGGTGCGGGAGTAGCGCGGGAAGAACACCTCCACCGTCTCCAGCCACGCCGGCGCACCGGCGGGGACCCGCTTCTGGTGGACCTTGTCCCCTGCGAGACCCGAGGGGAACCGGTGCAACATGCACGGCCGCTCCCGCAGTGCGTTGACGATGCCGTCACCGACCGCGAGGTAATAGTTGGCCAGGTCGAGCTTGGTGGCGCCGGTCTCGGGGAAGTACACGCGGTCCGGTGAACTCAGCCGCACCGTGTGCGATCCGACCTCGAGCTCGACCGGTGGGGTCTTGGCAGTGGCCACCCTTCCACCCTAGGGAAGTGCTGATCAACTCGCACCTGCTGCGCGACGTCCAGGCACGCACCTCGCTGCGTTCTCCTCGGGCGCGATACAAACCCGGTATCGCTTCCTCGTCGGCCTTGCGATGCACGCACCTGGACACCGCTCGCTGCCAGCGCCAATTGATCAGCACTTCCCTCGTGACCCGAGCCACACCGGACACCTGTCAGACTGTGCGCCGTGTTCCGCCGTCTGGGGGCCGCCGCTGCGCGCCGGCCATTGCTCATCGTGCTCGTGTGGCTGCTGCTGGCCGCCTCCTGGTTCGCGATCGCCGTCGTCGGTGTCACCGGTCAGGGTCTGTTCGACCGACTGCACTCGGGCGAGCCCGTGGTGCCCGGCTCCGAGAGTCAGGTCGGACGCGAGATCGTCGGCGACGCCAGCACCACCGGCGAGTCGCTGACGCTCGCGCTCACCGACATCGACCTGACTGATCCCGAGGCGCTTGCACAGGTGCAGCGGACGCTCAATGCGTTCCGGCCCAATGTGCAGGGCGTCGAGGGTGTGCAGTCCGTCATGGACCCGTTCCAGGTCCCCGGCGGCCTCGAGGACCCCAGTGCGGCGGCCCTGCTGTCGACCGAGGGCGACGGCTTCGTGGTCTCAGTAACGCTCGAGCCCGACCTCAGCACGAGCGTCGAGGACGACGCACGCGAGGAGATCGTCTCGCTCATGCGCGACGTCCCTGCCGACCTCGGCGGCGACGTCTCGGGCCTGGTGTCCGGATCCCACCTGATCACCGAGGAGATCGTCGGCCAGCTCGAGCGGGATCTGCAGCGCGGCGAGCTGGTGGCGCTGCCGCTGTCCCTGCTGATCATGGTGGTCGTCTTCGGAGGGTTCCTCGCTGCCGGTATCCCGATCTTCGGTGCGCTGGCCTCCATCGCCGGTGGGCTCGGGGCCCTCTACGGGTTCTCGTTCTGGCTCGAGCTGGACTCCGCCGTCGTCAACGTGGTGACCGTGATGGCCCTGGGCCTCTCGATCGACTACGGCCTGCTGATCGTCTCCCGCTACCGCGAGGAGCTCAGGCGAGCGCTGGCCGAGGCCGGCACCGCTCCCTCGCGCCGCAGCCGCGGCCGTGTCAAGCGGGGCAAGGACCCTGTCGTCCGCGCCGCCTTGGTGAGGACCATGTCGACGGCGGGACGCACCGTGGCGTTCTCGGGTCTCACCGTGGCGATCTGCGTCGCCGGCCTCATGGTGATGCGCGCGGACATCCTCAAGGCGGTGGGTGCCGCTGGTCTGTCGGTCGTGCTGATCGCGGTGATCACCGCGATGTCGCTCGTGCCGGCGCTCCTCGCGCTGTTCGGTCGGCGACTCACCAAGCCTGGCCTGCTCAGCCGGGTTCCCGGGGTACGTGCGCTGGTCGCCCGGCTCGGTGATGTCGCGCCCGAACAGGGCTTCTTCTCGCGGCTCGCGACCGTCACGCAGAAGCGGCCGTGGATCGTGGTCATCCTCAGCACCGCATTGCTCGTGCTGATGGCGAGCCCGCTGCTGAACGTGCACCTGCGCAACTCGACCTTCGAGCTGGTGCCCGAGGGGTCCGAGCAGCGAACCTTCCTGCACCTGATCGACGACTCCTACCCCGCCCTCGCGACACCTCCGGTGAGCGTCGTGGTCGAAACGAGCTCCGCCGTCGAGATCGCCGAGCAGATCAGCGGGATCGAGAACGTCACGGGCATCGATCCGCCTCAGGACATCGACGAGACCTACTCGATGCTGGCCGTCCGACTCGACACCGACGACGCGGGCGGCACCGTGGCCACCGAGGCGGTCGGCGCCATCCGCGACCTGCGCGACGACGCCGATCTCAGCGAGTTCTGGGTGACCGGGCAGGCGGCGGCGCAGGTCGACTTCGTCGAGTCGATGGCCGAAGGCGCGCCCTATGCGGCCGGACTGGTGGTGCTGGCGATCTTCGTGCTGCTGTTCCTCATGACCGGCTCGCTGCTGATCCCGTTGAAGGCCTTGATCGTCAACACACTCTCCCTCGCCGCCGGCATGGGCGTGACCGCCTGGATCTTCGCCGAAGGGCACCTTGAGGGTCTGCTCGGATTCACGTCCACGGGCGGGTTGGAGTCCTACGTGGTCGCGATGGCCGCGGCCTTCGGCTTCGGCCTCGCGATGGACTACGAGGTGTTCCTGCTCGCGCGGATCAAGGAGCACTGGGACGCCGGAGAGACCAACGACGTAGCGGTCCGCAACGGGCTGCAGCGCACCGGCCGCATCATCACCTCTGCCGGGCTGGTGATGATCGTGGTGTTCGGTGGCTTCATGACGGGCGAGATGCTCATCATCAAGCAGGTCGGCTTCGCGCTCGCGTTCACCGTGCTGCTCGACGCGACCTTGGTGCGGATCCTCCTCGTCCCGGCGACCATGACGATGCTCGGTCGCGCCAACTGGTGGGCCCCCGGCCCGCTGCGCCGGCTGCACGCCCGCTTCGGCATCCACCACTGTCCCTGGCGAACCGGCGCTGGAACAAATCGCACACTCGATGCGCCTGCAAGCGTTTGCACAGCCAGATCAGCGCATCGAGCGTGCGATTCCTTCCGCGATCGGGGCTCAGGGGCGGCGGGAGTCGGCCGAGTACGCGATCGTGAAGCCGAGGCGTTCGTAGAGAGCGATCGCGCGGGTGTTCTCCGTGTAGACCCCGAGGCTCACCTGCCCGGTCGCTGTCAGGCCCTGCCGGGTCACGGCCGCTGTCAGGGCGGCGCCGACGCCGCGCCCGCGCCAGCCCTCGTCGGTGGCGACCGAACCGAGGTGGACCTCGTGCACCCAGTCACCGGCGCCCGCCATGCTCCGCAGCTCGCCCTCGGGGTCGTACCACCCGAACCATCGGTAGCCCGGACGATCAAGGCTGGTGTAGGTGTGCGGCAGCGCGCGCCGCTGCAGGGCGGTCAGCGCATCGAGCTCGGCGGCGAGGTCGACCTCCCGGACCTGTGCCTCCCCGGGACGCACCTGGGACGCCTCGTGCGTCACCATCCACTCCCACCGGGCGCGGCTGGACAGACCGAGGCGAGCCAGGTCGTCGGCCGGCATCGCCTGCCACGCCTGCGGCGGCAGAGTGATGACCGCGAGCCCACCCTCGAGCCGGGTGGCCAGTCGGGAGAGCCCGACGGCGTCGCCCACGCCGAGCGCGGCCCGCTGGCCCGGGGTGCTGCTCGCCATCGTGACGAGCAGCGCCCCGGGAGCGGTCGCGATCTTGAGGTCGCGCCAGGTAGGTGCGCCCGCCCGCACCATCGGGTGCGCGAGCCACTCGGGTGGGACGGTGCTCACGCCCCCTGGGCGGCGGGCGCCTCGTCGACCGCGTCGGCCTTCTTGGGCTTGGCGTCCACGCCGGCCTCCTTGCGCTGCTCGGCTGTGATCGGCGCCGGCGCCTGCGTCAGCGGGTCGTAGCCGCCGCCGGACTTCGGGAACGCGATCACCTCGCGCAATGACGACTCGTTC
>NZ_JBMDXJ010000441.1:0-1931 GCF_048594945.1 Pseudactinotalea sp.
ATCGGCCGAACCCACGCCCGAACCCGCGTGCTGATCCTGGCCCAAGACCTCCACGTCCGCGTCATCAACGCCACCACCGGCGAGATCCTGCGCGAGCTCACCATCGACCCCACCCGCGACTACCAGCCCCAACACCCACGATGACGAATGGCCTGAACCCACGATCCGTGGGTTCAGGCCATTCCGATGTCCTGCGACATCACAGTGTGGCGGGTGCAGGATTCGAACCTGCGAAGCGTAACGCGGCTGATTTACAGTCAGCTCCCTTTGGCCACTCGGGTAACCCGCCGAGGTCGCGTGCGACCGGATGGAAGGATAGCAAGTCAGGAGCCGGTTCCCGAACGCGGGGACCACCGATGCAGGACAGGAGCCCGACATGGCTGACCGCTCGTTCGACGTCGTGAGCAAGGTCGACCGCCAGGAGGTCGACAACGCGCTCAACCAGACCGCCAAGGAGATCGCGCAGCGGTACGACTTCCGCAACGTCGGCGCCTCGATCGCCTGGTCGGGCGAGTCCGTGGTGATGAAGGCGAACTCGGCGGACCGGGTCACGGCGATCGTGGACGTGTTCGAGTCGAAGCTGTTCCGCCGCGGCGTCTCGCTCAAGGCACTCGACCTCGGGGACCGCGAGCCCCAGCCCTCCGGCAAGGAGTACCAGCTCGGCGGGGCGCTCAAGGAGGGCCTGTCCAGCGAGGACGCCAAGAAGATCACCAAGCTGATCCGCGACGAGGGCCCGAAGGGCGTCAAGACCCAGATCCAGGGCGACGAGGTCCGCGTGAGCTCGAAGTCCCGCGACGACCTCCAGGCCGTGATCTCCTTGCTCAAGAAGGCCGAGGCCGACGACAAGATCGAGGCGGCGCTGCAGTTCACCAACCGCCGCTGACCCCTTCTGCGCGAGGCGCCCAGCCACTACGCTCGGCCACACGGCAGCCGCCGGTCGGGGACCTGACACTTCTGTGCACCGGAAGGCAGCCCCGCATGACCGAGACCGACGCGACCCCTCCTGCGCGCAGGCGCGGGGTCATCGCTGCCCTCGTCGTGGTCGCACTCGCGCTCGCGGTCGGAGGTGGCTTCTGGCTCCGATCGCTGCTGCTCGCACCCCAGTCCGACACCGACGGCGCACCTGCAACCCTCCGCCTCGAGTCGGCCACGCGCGCGGGTGAGGATCCCTTCACGGCATCGGTGGTCGCACCGGAGCACGACGTCGACGCCGTGTTCAGCGACACGATCGTGGCCCGCACCGTGGAGATCACGCAGCAGGCCGCCACGGACAGCACCACCGGAGCCGCGCAGGTGCCGGCCGCCGCGCCCGGCCTGTACGGCGGCTCCGGTGAGCTGAGCGCGTGCGACCCGAGCGCGCTCGTGGACTACCTCGTGGCCGACGGTGTCAAGGCCGCCGCGTGGTCGGGCGTGATCGGCATCGCGGCGGAGAGCATTCCGGAGTACGTGGCCGGGCTGACGGCGGTGGTGCTCACCGTGGACACGCTGGTCACCAACCACGGCTTCGCTGCCGGCGCCGCCACCGCGCACCAGTCCCTGCTGCAGGCCGGCACGGCGATTCTGGTCGACGCGCGCGGCCTCCCGGTCGTGCGATGCGCGTGCGGCAACCCCCTGCTCCCACCGCGGTTCTCGGGATCCGCGATCGGAGCCGACACGATCGGGACCGCATGGGACGGGCTCGACCTGCAACGCGTGGTCACGGTCACTCCCGCCCCGGCCGACCTGTCCGGGTTCACGGTCGCGGACCTGGCCACCGGCGATCTCGTCGAGATCCCCGTAGGCGGCACCACAGCTGTCGACGGCGTGTACCTCGCCACGTCCTCCAACCACGCCCAGGTCTCCCTCGAGCCGGAGCCCCTCGCCGGGAGCATCCAGACCAGCCCCGACGGCGTGGACTGGACCGTGGCGCTCGAGACCACCCCGATGCTCGA
>NZ_JBMDXJ010000442.1:0-6445 GCF_048594945.1 Pseudactinotalea sp.
CGGCGGGTACCCGCTGGAGTTCGGCACCATCTCGGTGTCCGACGGCATCTCCATGGGCCACGAGGGCATGCACTTCTCGCTCGTGAGCCGCGACATCATCGCCGACTCGGTCGAGACCGTGATGATGGCCGAGCGGCTCGACGGCTCGGTGCTGCTCGCGGGGTGCGACAAGTCCCTGCCGGGCATGTTGATGGCGGCAGCACGGCTCGACCTGGCCTCGGTGTTCCTCTACGCGGGATCGATCATGCCGGGCTGGGTGAAGCTGAGCGATGGCACCGAGAAGGACGTGACGATCATCGACGCGTTCGAGGCGGTGGGCGCGTGCGCTCGCGGGTTGATGAGCCGGGAGGACGTGGACACCATCGAGCGTGCCATCTGCCCGGGGGAGGGCGCGTGCGGTGGCATGTACACCGCGAACACGATGGCGTCGGTGGCCGAGGCGATCGGGATGTCGATCCCCGGGTCGGCCGCGCCGCCCTCGCCGGACCGACGCCGGGACTCGTATGCGCACCGTTCGGGTGAGGCCGTGGTGGAGATGCTGCGGCGCGGCATCACCGCGCGCGACATCATGACCAAGGAGGCCTTCGAGAACGCGATCGCGGTGGTGATGGCGTTCGGCGGATCGACCAACGCGGTCCTGCACCTGCTGGCGATCGCCCACGAGGCCGAGGTGGACCTCACGCTCGCGGACTTCTCGCGGGTGGCGGACTCCGTGCCGCACCTCGGTGACCTGAAGCCGTTCGGGCGGTACGTGATGAACGACGTGGACCGCATCGGTGGCGTGCCGGTCATCATGAAGGCGTTGCTCGACGCCGGACTGATGCACGGCGACTGCCTCACGGTGACCGGCAAGACTCTGGCAGAGAACCTCGCCGACATCGCGCCGCCGGACCCGGACGGCAAGATCCTGCGTGCGATGTCGGAGCCGATTCACCCCACGGGCGGCATCACGATCCTGCACGGATCGCTCGCTCCTGAAGGTGCGGTCGTCAAGTCCGCAGGCTTCGACTCGACGACGTTCGAAGGGACGGCGCGGGTGTTCGACCGCGAGCGGGCAGCGATGGACGCGCTGGAGGACGGCACGATCACCGACGGCGACGTCGTGGTCATCCGGTACGAGGGCCCCAAGGGTGGCCCGGGCATGCGCGAGATGCTCGCGATCACCGGTGCTATCAAGGGCGCTGGCCTGGGCAAGACGGTGCTGCTGATGACCGATGGCCGCTTCTCGGGCGGCACCACCGGGCTGTGCGTGGGTCACGTCGCGCCCGAGGCGGTCGACGGCGGACCGATCGCGTTCATCGAAGACGGTGACCGCATCGTTCTCGACGTCGCGAACAAGACGCTCGACCTGCTGGTCGAGCCGGAGGTGCTTGAACGCCGCAGGGCAGGCTGGCAGCCATTGCCTCCGGTCTACACCCGTGGCGTGCTCGCGAAGTACACCAAGCTCGTGCAGTCGGCGAGCACGGGCGCGGTGCTCGTCTGAGCTGCGGCGCAGTCCGCCGGTCAGCGCGCAGCGACCGCCTCGACCTGGACCAGGAGCGACGGGTCGGCCAAGGCGCCGACGATGAGGAGCGTGGCTGCGGGCCGCGGGTCGGGCAGGAACGGCGAAGCCGCCTCGACGAAGCTCGGGATGTGGTCGTGCTGCGTGAGGTAGATGGTCAGCTTCGCGACGTTGGCCATGCTCATGTCCCCCTCGGCCAGGACGGCGACGACGTTCTCCATCGCGATGACGGTCTGCTCGGCAATCCCGTTGCCGCGGGTGCCGTCCGGTCGGACTCCGCCCTGGCCCGCGAGGAAGGTCATCTCGCTGAACCCGGTGATCGAGATCGCCTGGCTGTGGAACGGCGACCTCACCGATCGGAAGGGATCGAGCGCGGTGAACATCGGTCCACGGTAGCCGCGGATCAGAGGATCTCGAGGTCGTCGAGCGCCGGCGTGGGTGGGCGGTTCGCGGTCGGTGCGTCGAGGTAGAAGAACGCAGTCGAGGCGATGTCGTCGTGCAGGGGCAGATAGCGGTGGCCGCTGCGCCAGCCGAGCGCCTGGATGTCGACCGTCAGGTCGGTGCTGAAGCGGATCGGGTCCGGCACGTGCCAGCGGTACATGCCGAAGCGCTGCTGGGCGTCATAGAGACCGTCCGGCCGGATGATCTGGTGCAGCCCGAGGTATGGCGTGGAGTAGGCCGTGTAGCCCTGGCCGGGGACGTCGAAGTTCCACGCGCCGCCGAAGTAGTCCTCGGTCCCGGTGCCGGCGATGGTGGGGAAGCGGTTCGCGGGATCGCCGGCGTCCCCATCGAGGTAGAACTTGATCTCGCCCTCGCCCCACCAGCCCGTGGAGTTGACGCCCCAGGCGAGATAGGTGCCGGCGTAGTGGCCGCGCCCGCGCACGTCCTCGAGGATCGTGTGGGTGGTGCCGCTCTCGAGCGGGTTGCTGCGACGCCACTGCGCGTGGAGGCGGGCGCCCTGCGCCACCGCCTCCCCGACGTCGTAGGTCACCTGGTAATAGACCGTCACCGTGTCCTCGGAGAGGTTCTCCACCGTGAGGTGGGCGCCGTCGGTGAACGGCATCGGCCAGTACGAGTTGAACCCGCCGTGCGGGTTGGCGGCCACCATCTGCGAGCTGAGCTGGGCGAACCGGCCCCAGCCCTGGCCGAAGAAGTCGCCGACCGGCACCTCGACCGCGGGCTCGGCCGCACCGTCCCAGGAGGCGCGCAGGAGCAGTCGGCGCCAGTTGTCTGTGTGGGTCGTCAGCCAGACGTGCGTGATGCGCCCGGCACCCTCGATACGCGCCAGGTCCCAGGTCGCCCCCGGCTCGATCTGAACACTGGGGGAGACCTTCCAGCCGACTCCGAGGTCCCGCGCGCAGGCAGCACCCGTCCCTTCGACGGCGCGACCACCACCGTTCTTGGCGCCCGTGAAGTTCTCAGGACTGATCGAGCGGGTCTCGACGTCGAGCAGCGAAGCGATGTCGTGGTGCATGAGGTGGTGGGTCCTCCAGGACGGGTGCCGTGCACGGCAGAAGTAATCGATTGCTGATCACCCTACCGGCAGCGACGCGAGCGGCATCGGCATAGCGTGGAGGAATGGAGAAGTTCACGGCTTCGCAGGTGCTCGCGATGGATGGCCTCGCCGACTGGCGGGTGATGCTCGGGGCGCTGCGCTCGCGGTTCGTCACGCCGGACATGAGCGCGGGCGCCGCGTTCGTGGCCCGCATGGTCGAGGCGGCGAATGCAGCGAACCATCACCCGGACCTACAGGTCAGCTATGGGCACGTCGACGTCGACCTCACCACGCATGACGCCGGCGGGCTCACAAGCCGCGACGTGGACATGGCGCGCACGATCTCGGCGCTGGCCGCTGAGGCGGGTCTGGACGCCGAGCCGGCGCAGAGGCAGGTGATGGAGTACGCCGTCGACGCCCTGGACATCGATGCCGTGCGACCCTTCTGGGTGGCGGTCACAGGGCTCGAGCCGGACGAGCGCGGCGACCTGCCGGCCGCCGGCACCGGCGTGGTCGCCGTCTGGTTCCAGCAGATGGATCAGCCGCGCCCGCAGCGCAACCGGATCCACCTCGACGTCACGGTGCCACTCGAGGAGGCCGAGGGCCGAGTGGCCGCGGCGGTTGCCGCCGGCGGAACGCTGCTCAGCGACGCTGCTGCGCCGCGATTCTGGGTTCTCGCGGACGCGGAGGGCAACGAGGTCTGCGTCTGCACCGCTGCCGGGCGCGACTGAGAGACGTCCGCGATACGGACTCGTGATCCACAGAATGAGACGGAGGGCGGGTGGAGTTGGGCGAACACGGCGTGCGGGTCTACAGTGTCGAACGTGTCCAGCACCGTGATTCTCGTCGTACTTACCGAGCGCGCCAGCGCAGCGGTCTGAACGTCGACCTCACACTGAGCGCGCACCCCTCGACAGCCCACTCCGGGCCGAGGGGTTTTTGTATGTCCGCACCCGCAACACCGCCGTCTCGAAAGGCCAAGGAGGAGCGATGACGACGCAGGTCCCGCACCCCGCCCCGCCGCGGCCGGCCCCGCCCGCCCAGGCGCGACCGACCGCAGCGCACAGCAACCCGGCCGCGGCCGGGGAGCCCATGTCCGGCGCGGCGGCGGTCGTACGCTCGCTCGAGGCGGTCGGCACGGACGTCATCTTCGGCATCCCTGGCGGTGCGGTGCTGCCCGTCTACGACCCGCTGTTCGACTCATCGATGCGGCACATCCTCGTGCGCCACGAGCAAGGCGCCGGACACGCCGCCACCGGCTAGGCCGCCGCGACGGGCCGCGTCGGCGTCTGCAGGGCGACCTCCGGACCCGGCGCGACCAACCTCGTGACGCCGCTCGCCGACGCGCACATGGACTCGGTGCCGGTGGTCGCGATCACCGGTCAGGTCGCGCAGTCGATGATCGGCACGGACGCCTTCCAGGAGGCCGACATCGTGGGTATCACGATGCCGGTCACCAAGCACAGCTTCCTCGTCACCGACCCGGCGGAGATCCCGGCCAGGATCGCCGACGCGTTCCACATCGCGCAGACGGGCCGACCCGGCCCCGTGCTCGTGGACATCGCCAAGAGCGCCATGCAGACCGAGACCCGGTACACGTGGCCCACCGAGCTGGACATCCCGGGTTACCACCCGATCACCAAGCCGCACATCAAGCAGGTGCGCGAGGCCGCTCGACTGCTGGCGACCTCGCGCAAGCCGGTGCTGTACGTGGGCGGCGGCGTCATCCGGGCCGACGCCTCGGCCCAGCTCCGCGAGCTGGTCGACCTCTCGGGTGCCCCCGCCATCACCACCCTGATGGCGCGCGGCGCGCTGCCCGACAGCCACCCGCAGCACGTCGGCATGCCCGGCATGCACGGTTCGGTCTCCGCCGTGGCCGCACTACAGAAGGCGGATCTGATCGTCGCGCTGGGAGCCCGATTCGACGACCGGGTGACCGGCAAGCTCGACTCGTTCGCTCCGAACGCGACCGTGGTGCACGCCGACATCGACCCTGCCGAGATCGGCAAGAACCGCATCGCGGACGTGCCGATCGTGGGCGACCTCCGAGAGGTGCTGGCGGACCTCGCCGCCGAGCTGCGCCGCGAGCACACCCAGCACGGTCAGCCGGACGTGCAGGCATGGTGGGCGTTCCTCGACGACCTGCGTGATCGTTACCCGCTCGGGTGGACGCCGACTGCGGACGGCCTGCTCGCCCCCCAGCACGTCATCTCCCGGCTGGGAGAGCTGGCCGGCCCCGAAGCGATCTATGCCGGGGGAGTGGGGCAGCACCAGATGTGGGCGGCCCAGTTCATCCGCTACGAGCACCCACGCACGTGGCTGAACTCGGGTGGCCTCGGCACGATGGGTTACTCGATCCCTGCCGCCATGGGAGCCAAGGTCGGTATGCCCGACCGCGAGGTGTGGGCGGTCGACGGCGATGGCTGCTTCCAGATGACCAATCAGGAGCTCGCCACCTGTGCGCTGGAGGGCATCCCGATCAAGGTCGCGCTGATCAACAACTCGTCGCTGGGCATGGTGCGCCAGTGGCAGACGCTGTTCTACGGCGAGCGCTACTCCAACACCGACCTCAACACCGGCCACGAGACCCGTCGTATCCCGGACTTCGTCAAGCTGGCGGAGGCCTACGGCTGCGTGGGCCTGCGGTGCGAGTCGAGCAAGGACGTGGACGAGACGATCAAGAAGGCCCGGGAGATCGACGACCGCCCCGTGGTCGTGGACTTCGTGGTCAGCCGCGATGCCATGGTGTGGCCGATGGTCGCCGCCGGCGTGTCCAACGACGAGATCCAGTACGCCCGGGACATCACACCAGACTTCGAGCGGGACGAGTGAGCAAGATGAGCCGACACACCCTGTCCGTGCTGGTGGAGAACAAGCCCGGTGTCCTCACGAGGGTCTCTGCGCTGTTCGCACGCCGTGCCTTCAACATCCACTCCCTCGCCGTGGGGCCCACCGAACATGCGGAGATCTCCCGCATCACGGTGGTGGTCGACGTCGAGGGCAACCCGCTCGAGCAGGTCACCAAGCAGCTCAACAAGCTGGTGAACGTGCTCAAGATCGTGGAGCTGACGCCGCAGGCGTCGGTGCAGCGTGAGCTGCTGCTCGTCAAGGTGAAGGCCGACGACGCGGCGCGCACCGCCGTACTGCAGGTCGTCGAGCTGTTCCGGGCGCATGTCGTGGACGTCGCTCCGGACGCCGTGACGATCGAGGCCACCGGCGGTGAGGACAAGCTCAACGCCCTGCTCACCGCGCTGCAGCCGTACGGCATCCGCGAGATCGTGCAGTCCGGTGCCGTGGCCATCGGCCGTGGCAGCCGTTCCATGACCGACCGGGCACTCGAGCGCATCGCTCGCAGCGCCTGACCATCCCCAACCCAGACCGCAACACCCCCAACTCCAAGGAGATTGATCCGTGGCCGAGCTGTTCTACGACGACGACGCCGACCTGTC
>NZ_JBMDXJ010000443.1:0-6797 GCF_048594945.1 Pseudactinotalea sp.
CGGGGTGGCGTCGGACTTCGAGGTCACCGCGAGCACGTCTACCACGAACACCATCGTGTCGGTGCCGTCGGCCTGAGCAGGCGGCACCACGAGCAGCACCCTCGACCCCACAGCCGCATCGACCAGCCCCTCCTGCAGGCCCGGGATGCGATCCACGAGCGGGATCGTGACCGGGACCGACCCGGGACCCCACGTGCTCTCCAGCACCTCGCCGGAGGACCATGCCATCTGCACGTACCGCACCGTGACCGACTCACCCGACTGGACCTGCTGCCCCTCGCCACGTATCAGCTGAGCGATCGTCAGCGAGTTCGGCGGGTCGCCGTCAGGGAGCGTGACCGTGGGCGTTCCGTCCTCGGCGACCGTGGTCTGGGGCAGCTCGGACGGGACCTCGAGGACGCTGCCGACCGCCTCGGTGTGGAGGATGTCGTAGACGATCACCACCGGGTCCGGCACCGTCATCGAACCCGGTTCCAGGCGCAGCAGCCGGCTGCCCTCGGTGCGCCCGATCAGCTCGTCGTAGAGCGGTCCGGCCTCGTCCTCGGTGAGCTGCAGGATCCGAGGTTCGGAGCCGTAGGAGTCCTCGACCACATCGCCGGTGATCGCGTCGAGGGCGATATAGGCGAGCATCACGGCGTCGTCCTCGGCGAGCTCGGCCCCCTCCCCCGTGACCAGCTCCTCGGTCACGATGTCCTGGATCTGCAGCGGCGTCTCGAGGCTGATCACCGGCCGTCGCCCCACGTCTCCGGCCACGGCGACACCCGCGGTCGGGTCCGGTGGGGGCTGTTCCTGGCGGCATCCGCCGAGCACGGCGACCACGAGCACGATCAGCAGCACCGCGAGGGCGCGCAGCGGTGTGCGCGGGCTGGTCACGGGCATGGTCTCCGATCCTAAGGGAACCCAGCGGTTCCGTCGGGCGCGTCGGGAGCGGTCAGCGCCCGGCCAACGGCTCACCGAGCGGCCCGCTGGGCTCGCCCGAGTCGAGCCCGGCGATCAGGCGGTCCACCCGCGGGTCACTGCTGCGGAACGGGTCCTTGCAGAGCACGGTGCGGCCGGCCTGGTCGTTGACCTTGAGGTGCACCCAGTCCACGGTGAAGTCGCGGCGCCGCGCCGTGGCCGCGCGGACGAACTCACCGCGCAGCTTGGCTCGCGTGGTCTGCGGTGGGACATCCACGGCCGTGGCGATCGCTCCGTCGTCCACGACGGTGGCGGCCAGCCCTCGTTGCTGCATCCGCGCGAACAGCCCGTCCGTGGGTGAGATGTCGTGGTACGCCAGGTCGAGCCGCCGGATGCGCGGGTCCGAGAGTGGCACGTCGTGACCGGCGCGGTAACGGTCGATCAGCCGCTTCTTGATCACCCAGTCCAACTCGGTCTCGACGGCGGTGAGGTCACCGGTCGCGAGAGCGTCCAGACCGCGCTGCCACAGGTCGAGCACCCACGCGTCGTGCTGCCCGCTCTCGTCGGCCGCGTCCACGAAGTCACGCGCGCGCTCGAGGTAGGAGCGCTGCATGTCCAGAGCACTGAGGCGTTCGCCCCGGGCGAGCGGCACCGCGGTGGTCGCGGTGAGGTCGTGGCTGATCTCACGGATTGCCCGAACTGGGTTCTCGAGCGTGTAGTCGCGGAACGTGGCGCCTGCCTCGAGCATCCGCAGGATCAGGTCCGTCATCCCGACCTTGAGCATCGTGGTGGTCTGCGACATCGAGGAGTCACCCGAGATCACGTGAAGGCGCCGGTACTCTTCGGCGTCGGCGTGCGGCTCGTCCCGTGTGTTGATGATCGGGCGCGATCGCGTGGTCGCGGAGCTGGTCGCCTCCCATAGATGGTCGGCGCGCTGGGAGAACGTGTACTGCGGTCCCCGTGAGGTCACCAGCACGTGCCCGGCTCCCGTGAGGATCTGCCGGGTGATCAGGAACGGCACCAGTACCTCGGCGGTGCGGGCGAAGTCCGACCGGCGGCGGATCAGATAGTTCTCGTGGCAGCCGTAGGAGTTGCCGGCCGAGTCCAGGTTGTTCTTGAAGAGATGGATCTTCCCGACCACACCATCGGCGTCCAATCGGGCCTGGGCGTCGGCGACCAGCCCCTGCAGGATCCGCTCGCCGGCCTTGTCGTGCGCGACGAGTTGGGCGAGGTCATCACACTCCGCCGTCGCGTACTCGGGGTGCGATCCGACGTCGAGATACAGCCGCGACCCGTTGGCGAGGAACACGTTGCTCGACCGCCCCCATGCCACCACCTTGCGGAACAGGTAGCGAGCGACCTCCTCGGCCGAGAGCCCCCTGCCCTCGGGTGCCGCACAGGTGACCCCGAACTCGGTCTCGAGCCCGAAGATGCGTCGGATCACCCTGCTTCCGTCAACAACGAGGCGAGCGCATCGCCGTCGAGCCGCCTGAAGGCGCGGCGCGTGCGGGTGCGGTCGAGGACCGCGGCCTCGAGGGCGGCAGGCTCGATCGGGCGCACCGAGGAGTCCTCGGCGGTGCCGAGCGCGGTCACGGCGAGTGTCAGCGCCTCGGCGAGCGTCAACCCTGGCCGCCAGCCCTCTTCCACGATCCGCCCCAGCCGTTCGGCGTCACCGCCCATCACCACATGACCGGGCTCGTCGGTGACCGAGCCGTCGTAGGAGAGCCGGTAGATCTGGTCCTCGGCCTGCGTGACGCCCACCTCGGTCACGGCGAGCTCGACCTCCAGCGGCTTCGACTCGGTGGTGAACACCGCGCCGAGGGTCTGCGCGTAGGCATTGGCCAGGCCGCGCGCCGTGACGTCGATGCGGTCGTAGGAGTAGCCGCGCATGTCGGCGTACCGCACCCCCGCCACCCGCAGGTTCTCGAACTCGTTGTACTTGCCCACCGCGGCGAACGCGATCCGGTCGTAGATCTCGCTGATCTTGTGCAGTGCGCGGGAGGGGTTCTCGGTCGCGAAGGCGATGCCGCCCTCGTACCCCAGCA
Source organism: Pseudactinotalea sp. (assembly GCF_048594945.1). NCBI lineage: Bacteria > Bacillati > Actinomycetota > Actinomycetes > Micrococcales > Cellulomonadaceae > Pseudactinotalea > Pseudactinotalea sp. The sequence continues at coordinate 2,943 of NZ_JBMDXJ010000443.1, forward strand.
CGACGACGGAGCGACCTCGGGCGATGCCCTTACGTGCGAAGTCGGCCCGGTCCTTCATCAGCTGTTCGGGCGAGACGTAGAAGGCCTGGGTCATTCGGGGTCCCCGCAGACTTGTTCGGAGGAGCGAAGCGGAGGAGAAGAAGTCTGTGGAGTGATCATGACGCACCTCCACGCTCGGGCCGGGCTTGCCGTTGCGCCACGATCGCCTCGGTGTGCTGAGCGAGCTCCTCAGGCGCGATCTGTTCATACCCCTGCGCGTTCACGCGGGCGACGATCGGGTAGATGCCACGCACCGCGTCTGGCCCGCCGGTCGCGGCGTCGTCGTCGGCCGCATCCACCAGCGCGTGCAGAGCGACCTCGACCGCGCGGTCGGCTGGCAATCCGTGACTCCACAGCTTCTTGAGCGATCCGCGTGCGAACACCGAGCCGGATCCGACGCTGTGGTGGTCCTGCTCCTCGTAGCGGCCACCGACCACGTCGTAGGAGAACAGCCGACCGATCTCACGCTGCAGGTCATACCCACCGAACAGCGGGATCGCCGCGAGTCCCTGGATCGCCAGCCCGAGGTTGGACCGCACCATGGTGGCGAGCCGGTTCGCCTTGCCCTCGAGCGAGAGCAGCGAGCCCTCGATCTTCTCGAAGTGCTCCAGCTCGAGCTGGAACAGCCGCACGAGCTCGACGGCGAGCCCAGCGGTCCCCGCGATCCCGATGGCCGAGTAGTCGTCGGCGGGAAAGACCTTCTCGATCTGCCGGTGCGCGATCGTGGTGCCCATGGTCGCGCGGCGGTCGCCGGCCATCACGATGCCATCGGCGTAGGTGAGCGCCACGATCGTGGTGGCGTGGGGGCTCACGCCCGCGAGCGCCTCGTTGCCCACCAGGTCACGACGCTGGCCCGGCAGCAGCTCGGGTGCGTAGGAGGCGAGGAAGTCGGTGAACGAGGCGCTCCCCGGCGTGGTGAAGGCGGCCGGCAGCCTGCCACTGGGCTCGATCCGGCTCACTGTCCACCCTTCTGGACGAAACCACGCACGAAGGTCTCCGCGTTGGTCTCGAGCACGTCGTCGATCTCGGCGAGCAGTGAGTCGACCTCCTGCTCGTTCGCGGACGCGGCTGCCGGCTTGGGCGGCGGCGGGGTCTCGTCCTCGGGCGGGTCGGGGTTGCGACGGTTCTCGAACTGCTGCGACGACACGCTGGCTCCTCCTGGTGTGTTGCCTCGGTCGATCCTACGTGGCCGGGGAGGTCAACGCCGTCAGCAGCGAGGCTGCGTCCGCGTGCGCCGCCAGCAGTGCCCCCACGTGCGCCTCGGTGCCTCGGTACGGGTCGGGCATCGGCACTCGCTGCAGGTGCCGCTGCCCGCTCACGTCGAACACCACGGCGTCCCAGTTCGCCGACGCGATCGCTTCCGGGTACCGACGGATGCACTCGCCGCGGAAGTACGCGCGGGTGTCGGTGGGCGCGTGCGCGATCGCCCGTTCCACTTCCTCCTGCGTGACGATGGTCTCGACCGCGCCTGCGGCTGCCAGCTTGCGGTAGACGCTGCGCTCGGGCCGCAGGTCGGCCCACTGCAGGTCGAGCGCGGCCAGGCGCGGGTGGTCCCATCCGATCTGGTCCCGCCGCCGCATGCCGTCGAGCACGCGCAGCTTGGCCAGCCATTCGACCTCCCTCGCGCAGCTGGACGGGTCGGTCTCGAGCCGGTCGAGCAGGTCGATCCATCGATCGACGACGGCGGTGCTGGCCTCGTCGGGCTCCTCGCCCTCGGAGGTCCCCACCTCGAGCGCGGTGGCGACGGATTCGGCGTAGGCACGTTGCACCTGCAGCGCCGTGATGGTGCGACCGTCGGCGAGCTCCAGCGGCTCGGACAGCGTGAGGTCGTGGCTCACCTGGTGCGCCGCGCCCACCGGGTCGGCGAGCGCAAGCGCCGCCAACCGATCCGGCACGCCGGTCCGTTCGAGCAGCCACAGCACCAGCGAGGTGGTGCCGAGCTTGAGGTAAGTGGCGACTTCGAGCAGGTTGGCGTCGCCGACGATCACGTGCAGCCGCCGGAACCGCTCGGAGTCCGCGTGGGGTTCGTCGCGAGTGTTGATGATCGGGCGCCGCAACGTGGTCTCGAGCCCCACTTCGGCCTCGAGGTAGTCCGCGCGCTGGGTGAGCTGGAACCCAGGGCGCTCGCCACGCTGCCCGAGGCCCACCCGGCCGGCGCCGGCGAAGACCGGGCGAGTGACGAGGAACGGTGTCAGCATCGTGACGATGTCGCCGAACGGCACCTCCCGCTGCACCAGGTAGTTCTCGTGCGTGCCGTAGCTGGCGCCCTTGCCGTCGGCGTTGTTCTTGTACAGCGCCACCTCGGGCATGCCGGGGATCTGGGCGAGCAGGCGCGAGGACCGAAGCAGGATCTCGTCTCCGGCCCGGTCCCACACCACGGCGTCCCGCGGGTTGGTCACCTCGGGCCCGGAGTACTCGGGGTGGGCGTGGTCCACGTAGTAGCGGGCGCCGTTGGGAAGGATGACGTTGGAGACCACGCCCTGGTCGGCGCCGGGCTCGGGGGCGGGCCGGCGCCGCTCTGTGATGCCCCACTCCCCCTCGGGTGCCGGGATTGTCTCGTCGTCGGTGAGCAGGCTCGGGTGGGCGGCGCTGCGGTCGAGTCGCCAGCCGCGTGCGTCGCGCAGCGGGTCCTCGTCGGCGTAGTCCCACCGCGCTCGTGCTCCCCCGGCGACCCCCTCCGCCGCATAGGCGGTGACCACCTGCGCGCTCAGCAGCATCGGGTTGGCGGCCGGGTCACGTACTCCGAGGATCCCGTACTCGGTCTCGATCCCCATGATCCGTCGCACACTCACCGAACCACCCTAGATCTGCCCTGGGGCGGCCTGACTACAGGTACTGGCCAGTCTGGGAGACGTTCTCGATCGTGCGGCCGGCCTCGGGCGTGCCCTTGTGCTGCACGATCGTGCGGATGAACACGATCCGCTCGCCCTTCTTGCCGGACACGCGGGCCCAGTCGTCGGGGTTGGTGGTGTTCGGCAGATCCTCGTTCTCGTGGAACTCGGCCAGGCAGGCATCGAGCATGTGCTCGACGCGGATGCCGCGCGTCCCGGTCGCGAGCAGATCCTTGATCGCGTTCTTCTTTGCTCGATCCACGATGTTCGCGATCATCGCGCCGGAGCTGAAGTCCTTGAAGTACAGGATCTCCTTGTCGCCGCTGGCATAGGTGACCTCGAGGAACTCGTTCTCGTCGCCCTCGGCGTACATCCGCCCGACCACCCGCTCGATCATGCCGTCCACGGCGGCCTGCGCGTCGCCGTCGTGCTCGGCGAGGTCGTCGGGGTGGATCGGCAGGTCGGGGGTGAGGTACTTGGCGAAGATGTCGCGCGCCGACTCGGCGTCGGGTCGCTCGATCTTGATCTTCACATCGAGGCGTCCCGGCCGCAGGATGGCGGGGTCGATCATGTCCTCGCGGTTGGAGGCACCGATGACGATGACGTTCTCCAGGCGCTCCACGCCGTCGATCTCGCTGAGCAGCTGGGGCACGATCGTGGTCTCGACGTCGGAGCTCACCCCGGTTCCTCGAGTCCGGAACAGCGACTCCATCTCGTCGAAGAACACCACCACCGGGATGCCCTGCTGCGCCTTCTCGCGGGCGCGGGAGAAGATCAGCCGGATGTGCCGCTCGGTCTCACCGACGAACTTGTTGAGGAGCTCGGGACCCTTGATGTTGAGGAAATACGATCGAGGGGGACCTTGGGCCTCCGCGGCGCTCTCTGTCTCACCGCGCTTGGCCAGCGCGGTCGCGGCGAGCGAGGTGGCGACGGCCTTGGCGAACAGCGACTTGCCGCACCCAGGTGGGCCGTAAAGCAGCCGCCC
>NZ_JBMDXJ010000444.1:0-4668 GCF_048594945.1 Pseudactinotalea sp.
TCTGCAACGTAGGTGGCGAGCCGCTCCGCGCCTCAGCAGGACCGCATCTCGACGAGACAGCCTTCACGCATATGCTCGATGCCGCCCCGCCCGATCTGGCACACATCTCACTGCTGATCGAGAACCTCGCGGCTGCCGACCACGACCTGTCTCTGCGACTCCTCGAACACTCCGCACGAAGGATCGCATCGTTGCTTTCCGCTGATCCAGTCCGACGATGGAACGAACTGTTCGGCCTGATGTTCCATGTCCTTGGCTACGGCGCGATTTCGTTCGGTGACCGAACCAACCTGCCGAAAAAATGCCGACCCGCTGCGCGCGCTCTTGTCCGCGAACTCGACCGCGACAAAGTCGCACACACTCTCGCCGGCCCACAGGACCAGTGGGGACAGATAAACTTCGACGTCTTTATCGGCCTGGTCAAGAAGACAGATCCCGCCACCTTCACTGCGATCGCAGACCGGATCGACTTCGCGCGGCTCGAGAAATCACTGGCCGTTCCAGAAGGACGACCAACGCGGACGGGCCTCTACCTCTGCTTGCAGCTATCAGATCAGAAGCCCGACCACGTCCACGCGATCCTCGACCGACTGGAACCATCACTCACGGAACTCGATTCCTTCATCGCCTTCATCGCCCCCGACGTCGCCGCACGCGCGCTGCGACGAGGACTCCCGCTCGACCTTCAGCTCGATCACCATCACTGGGGCTGGGCAACCGCCGTGGTCGCTCGTCTCGCCGAGCACGACCCCGACCTCGCAAGAGAAATAGTCCAGGCAAACAGAGACGGGATGATCGAGGGTCTCACCAACAACACAACGAGCCCCTTCGACAACCTCAGCAGGTGGGTAGAGCTTTGTGATCATCTCGACCCTGCCCTGATCGACATCCTCATCGCAGAACTTCCCGAGGGGGCCGTGTCGAAATGGGATCGAGCCATCAAACGTCCGCAGCGCTACGGACACTGGCGGCGCGACCAGATCGCACCTCTAGTTCTTCGCGCATCCAGGGCTGGCGGGCACGTCCAGTCTGAGGCTTTGCAACTACTCCGGCGCTTCCCAACACTCGCAAGGGAAACGTCAGCTCCCTGATCGCAGGAGACGGGAGTGCGATGTTCTCACAGTTCCTACCGATCGATATCCGCGTCAGAGATTCCATGTGGTATTGCCCGCCCCTGACGCCCCGGTGACCAGGAACACCTGGCCCACGGTCGAGGCCGGCGCCACCGAGCCACACTGCGGGCACCGCGCGGCACCGTTGGTGGGCGTCATCGGACGCTGCTCGTCACAGGTCTGGCAGTAGTGCATCCCCGGATCATCCCGCGCCCGGCCAACTCGATATCCGCCGGCCTCTCAGTCCGGTGCGCCCCGGTCGATCCGGAGCGTGGCCACGAGGTCCTCGTGCAACTCGAACCACGCGCGGTGGCATGAGTCGCGGTCGGTGCGGTCCACCCATTCCGTCTCGCCTGATCGCACCCGCGCGAGTGCGCACAGGTATCGCTGGTCGTAGCCCTCGAAGCGCGGCAGCGTCCCGGTCAACCTGGCCACCAGTGGCACCAGGGCCGCGCCAAGGTCGGCCAGTTCGACGACCACTCCTGCATCCCACGCCCGGTCGCTGTGGTCGTTCACGGCGAGCGGGTCACCCGGCGCGGGCCGGAGCTGCCAGTGCGTGCAGGCACGCTGCAACCGGGTGTTGAGGGGCAGGAAGTCCGTGTACGCCGCCTTGACCACGCCTCGAGCGTGTCGGTGCTCGAGCTCCGTGGCGAGCAGGCGTTCGTTCTCCACGCGTCCGAGCTCGGTCAGAGACCACCCGCTCAGGTCCGCGAACGTGGCGTACGACATCCAGCCCTCGCTTCGTGCGGCCTCGACCTCCTGGCACGCGACAGCCTCAGGCAGGTCGAATCGGCCGGCGATCGCGGGAACGTCGGCGAAGCCGAGGATGCGGACCGCATGGAGCACCAGGAGTTGCGCCGCGGAACCGCCTGTCATCTCGCCTCGCTGCGCGCGGCCAGCCGCTGGAAGTGCTGCTGGCACGCCTGCGGCGAGTTGAAGCCCATCGCGTCGGCGATCTGTGCCCAGGTCATGCCGGCGCTACGCGCGACGAACAGCATGCCGGTCTCGAGTCCGTCGACCTCGGCGCGCGCCGCCGGCAGCAGCGACAGAGCGGCGCCGACCTCGTCGCGATCGAGGCTCTGCGAACGCCAGAGTGCGAGCTGCACGAGGTCGACGGCGGAGTGCGGCACCGTCGCCGGGCGCCAGGGCGGCGCGGGGATCCGGTCCCCGCCGAGCCCACGCAGTCGTTCGCTCGCCGTGCGCTCTCGGTCGGCGTTGCGCTGGTCAGAGGCCGCGACGGAATCTGAGTGGTTGCGTGGCACGGCCCCATCCTGCACAATCAACGAACTGTTGTCAATGAACTGTTGATAGGGGGGGGCCGGATGATCCCGCTGGATCGCACCGTGGCGCCGAGCTGTGGGCCGAAGGCGGCCCGACTTGCGGCGCTGCGACGAGCCGGACTCCCGGTGCCGGACGGGTTCGTGGTGACAGCCGACCTCGCCGACGCGGCCCTCGCCGGCGTGGCCGGGACGCTCACACGCGAGCTCGCTCGGCTGGGCGACAGTCCCGTCGCGGTGCGGTCCTCCGCGGCGGGAGAGGACGCCGCGGGGAGCTCGGCCGCCGGCCAGTACGTCACGGTGCTCGGCGTGCAGAGCGCGGCTGCGGTCGCAGCGGCCATCCAGTCCTGCCGGGACTCGTGGCACAGTCCACGGGCACGCGCATACCGGCAAGCCAGTGGCCAGAGCGACGCCGGCGGCATGGCGGTCCTGGTCCAGCGCATGGTCGACGCCGATGTGGCCGGAGTGATGTTCACCGGGTCTGAGGGCGTCGACATCGAAGCGTCGTGGGGGCTGGGCCCCAGCGTCGTCAATGGCACCGTGTCCCCCGACGCGTTCCACGTGGGCACAGACGGCTCGATCAGCCGACGCCTCGGAGCGAAGTCCAGCAGGCTGGACCGGCGCGGCTCGCTGGTGGTACGCAGCGCGTCATCGGAGCGCGACCAGCGCGCTCCCTGCCTCGACGACGCCGTCATCGGAGAGCTCGCCGCCATGGGGCAGCGAGTCGCCAGGGTGCTGGAGGGACCACATGACATCGAATGGGCACTCGCAGACGGCCGCCTCTGGCTGCTGCAGTCCCGGCCCGTGACCGCCCGCCTCCCCCAGCGCCAGACCGACCGAGCATCGAGCAGGGACTCCCGAGCCGCGCATCGCGTGGCCATGTCCGGCACACCTGGAAGCCCAGGCACGGCGACCGGAACGGCTCGGATCGTCTGCGGCCCCTCCGACTTCGCCCAGGTTCGCGCGGGCGACATCCTCGTCTGTCCGTTCACCGATCCCGCCTGGACACCCCTGCTCGGCGTCGCCTCCGGGGTCGTCACCGAACGCGGAGGCGCTCTCTCCCACGCCGCCATCGTCGCCCGGGAGCGACGCATCCCGGCCGTTCTCGACGTCCATGACGCCACCACACGGCTACACAACCGCAGCACCGTCACGGTCGATGGCACCGCTGGGACCGTCGTCGTCCACACCTCCTAGGGAGAAGCTCTGACATGGCCACGCGACACCTCTACCTGGCACGGCACGGCGAGGCCGACCCGTTCGGCGACATCACCGAGACAGGACGACAGCAGGCGCGCCTCCTCGGCGAGCGCCTCGCCACGACGCCGTTCGATGCCGTGTGGCACTCGCCGCTCCCACGAGCCGCCGCCACTGCGCGCGAGCTCGCGCCGCGCCTGCGCGGCGCCCCCGTCGGGGCCGCCGAGGAGCTGATCGACCACGTGCCATACGTGCCTCCGCAGGGTGAGATCCCGGCCTCGCAGGCCGGCTTCTTCGACGGCTACGACGCTGACAAAGCCGCTGCTGGAGACCGGAGCGCAGCGGCGCTGGTGACCCGGTTTGCCCGCCCGCCCGCGGCCGGCCAGGATCGCGACTCGCACGAGCTGCTCATCACGCACGCCTACCAGGTCGCATGGCTGGTGCGCGATGCCCTCGATGCGCCGCCGGCGCGCTGGATCGACCTCGACTGCGCGAACGCCGCACTCACGACCATCGAGTATCGACCGGGGCTACGGCCGACGTTGGTGACGTTCAACGATCTCGGCCACCTCCCTGCGGCCCTGCGCTGGACCGGCGTACGGGGCGGAGACTCACGCCACTGATCGCGTCGTTCAACACGACGGCCCCCGGGGGTCTCCCCGGGGGCCGTCGCAGATGTTGCGGTCAGGCGGTCAGGCTCAGAAGCCCATGCCGCCCATGCCACCCATGTCGTCACCGCCGCCGGCGGGGGCCGCGGGGGCCTTCTCCGGCTTGTCGGCCACGACGGCCTCGGTGGTGAGGAACAGACCGGCGATCGAGGCGGCGTTCTGCAGCGCGGAACGGGTCACCTTGACCGGGTCGTTGATGCCAGCGGCGAGCAGGTCCTCGTAGTCGCCGGTGGCGGCGTTGAGGCCCTGGCCGGCGGGCAGCGAGCGCACGCGCTCGGCGACCACGCCGCCCTCGAGACCGGCGTTGATGGCGATCAGCATGAGCGGGGCGTCCACCGCAACATTCAAGATGTTCGCACCGGTCGCATCGTCGACCACGAGCTCGAGAGACTCGAGAGCCGTCTTGGCGGCCTG
>NZ_JBMDXJ010000445.1:0-12408 GCF_048594945.1 Pseudactinotalea sp.
CCGACGAGGTCAACCTCAAGGAGGTGCGCCTGGTCAGCGAGGCCGAGACCCCGGCCGAGCAGTACGGCCTGGTGACGACTCTGCAGGTCAACGCGCGCGCGGCCGGGCCGCGGCTCGGCAAGGACGTACAGAGAGTCATCCAGGCGGCGCGAGCCGGCGGCTGGGAGCAGGAGGTTGACGGCACCGTGACCGCCGGCGGCGTCGCGCTGCTGGAGGGCGAGTACTCGCTGGTCACCAAGGTGGAGGACCGCTTCGGAGACGCGATCGCGGCTGCCGTGCTTCCCGGTGGCGGGTTCGTGGTGCTCGACCTGGCGCTGGACGACGAGCTGCTCGGTGACGGTTACGCGCGTGACGTGGTGCGGCAGGTGCAGGACGCCCGCAAGGCGGCCGGATTGCACGTGGCCGATCGGATCACGCTGAGGTTGTCCGTGCCCGGACCCTGGGCGCAGGCGGTGGCGGACCGGGCCACCTTCATCGGCGAAGAGACCCTCGCGGTGGACGTCGCCGTCGAGGCCTCCCGGCTGGCGACCGATGGTGACTTCGACGGTGAGGACGACCGCGCCGTCGGCGTCGAGCTGACCAAGGTCGACCGGTGAGCCGCGCGAGCGACGATCGTTCCGCCGTCGAGAAGGAGGCCGACGAGATCTACCGAGCGATCCTGCAGCGGGCGCCCGAGCACAAGATCGAGCCCACGATCGCGCGCGTGGCCTCGCTGCTGGAGCTGCTCGGCGACCCGCAGCGGAGCTTCCGTGCGATCCACCTGACCGGCACGAACGGCAAGACGTCCACGGCGCGGATGATCGAGCGGCTGCTGCGCGAGACCGGGCTGCGCACTGGGCGGTTCACCTCGCCACATCTGCACACCGTGCGCGAGCGGATCGCGATCGACGGCGAGCCGATCAGCGCCGAGCAGTTCGTGGCGACATGGCGCGACATCGAGCCGTACGTCGCGATGGTCGACGCCGATCTGGAAGCGACCGGGCAGGCGCGGCTCAACTTCTTCGAGGTGCTCACGGCGCTCGGGTTCGCGGCGTTCGCGGACGCGCCCGTGGAGGTCGCGGTGGTCGAGGTCGGCATGGGCGGCGAGTGGGACTCCACGAACACGCTCGATGCCGAGGTCGCCGTGTTCACCCCGATCTCACGCGACCACGAGCGCTGGCTCGGTCACAGCATCAGCGAGATCGCGACAGTGAAGTCGGGGATCATCAAGGCGACCGACCCTGCCCAGGTGGTGGTCACGGCGGCCCAGCCGGAGGAGGCCGCTACGGTGATCGCCGGTGCCGCACACGAGCGTGGCGCACGCGTGGTGGCGGAGGGGTTCGAGATCGAGGTCGCGAACCGTGCGGTCGCGGTCGGCGGGCAGCTGATCGACCAGCGGGGGACCGGCGGGCTCTACACCGAGATCTTCCTGCCGTTGCACGGCGCTCACCAGGCCCACAACGCCCTGCTGGCGCTGGTCGCGGTCGAGCAGTTCTTCGGGGGCGGCGCGCTCGACGGGTCCGTGGTCGAGGCGGCGTTCGCGGACGCCACCTCACCCGGCCGGCTCGAGCTGGTGCGCCGCAGCCCCACCGTGCTGGTGGATGCCGCGCACAACCCGGGCGGCGCCGAGGCGCTGGTCGAGGCGCTCGACGAGGCATTCGCGTTCTCGCGGCTGGTGGGCGTGATCGGCGTGATGGGAGACAAGGACGCCGAGAGCATCCTCGCCGTCCTCGAGCCGGCTCTTCCCGAGATCGTGGTCACCCAGGCGAATCTCGACCGCGCGATGCCGGCTGACGACCTCGCCGAGATCGCCCGCGAGGTCTTCGGTGAGGACCGGGTGCACGTGCACGCGTCCTTGCCCGAGGCGATCGCGCTGGCGGCCGACCTCGCCGAGCAGGGCGATGACGACCGGATCGGCAGCGGCACCGGCGTGATCGTGGCCGGTTCGGTCATCCTCGCCGCGGAGGCCCGCGCCGTGTTCGGGCGGGACAAGAGCTGATCTATCCGGACTCCCGCAGCACGAGGGTGTGCGGGGCGATCAGGTGGCGGCCCTCGCCCTGGTAGCCGGAGATCCGCTCGTGCACCAGTCCCAGGGCCAGTCGGGCGAGCTCGCGCTTGTCGGGCGCCACGCTGGTGATCGCCGGGGCGGACCATCGGGCGATCTGGGTGTCGTCCCACCCGATCACGGCGACGTCGTCGGGGATGGACAGTCCCGCCGCGGTCAGGGCGCGGATGGCCCCGATCGCGAACCTGTCCTCGCGGCACAGCACCGCGTCGATCTGCTGCCGACCGACCACGGTCTCGATCGCGTGCGCCGCGGCCTCCACCGAGTAGTCGGTGCACGTCAGCACGAGGGCCGGGTCAGCGTGGACGCCGATCTCGGCGTGCGCCGCTCGGAACCCCTGGAGCCGTAGTGCGTTCGCGTCACTCGGGTCGCCGTTCACCATGCCGAGGAACGCCACCCGGCGGCGCCCGGACGTCAGCAGATGCGCGGTGGCGTCGCGCGCGGCCGCGACGTTGTCGATCATCACGTGGTCGGTGGTCGTGGGCCGTGCGGCCTCGCCGATCAGGACGAGCGGGACATCGCGCCGCAGTCCGGCGATCTCGTCGCTGCTCATCTGCGTGGGGTTGAAGACGACGCCGTCGACGAGGCCGTTCTCGCGGTCGGAGATCACCGCGCGCTCGGCGCCCATCTCGTTGAGGGTCTGCTCGATGACCACGCGGTAGCCGAGCTCGGGAGCCAGTTCGGCGACATGGCGCGCCAGATCCGCGAAGTACGGCTGGTCCATCTCCGGGAGCGCGAGCGCCAACATGCCGGTTCTGCCGGTCACCAGGCGTCGTGCAGTGAGGTTGGGGCGGTATCCGAGCTCGTCGATCGCGGCCTGCACACGCGCCCGCAACTCAGGTCGTACATGGGGATGCCCGTGCACCACGTTCGACACGGTCTTCATCGAGACCTCTGCGTGCGCGGCAACGTCGACGAGCCTGATCCGGCCCGGGGTGGTCGAGCCCTGCCGTTCCGCCATCTCGATCCTCCTTCCGTGTCGTGGCCTGGGGCGGATCGTACCGAGGTGCGCGTCGGACTTGTGCCGCTGTTTACAGCGCTATACGTTCGTCGGCATCCCTACGTTCGACAGCGTGGGAGCCGGGTGTTTGCCACCAGGGCGATCACCCGACACGACTCACGAAGGAGTGATCGCGATGGTCGACCGACATGGCCCGACCAGACGCCAGCTGCTGCGGACCGGTGCCGGTGCCCTCGGGGCCGCCGCCATCGGAGCGCCGCTGCTGGCCGGATGCTCGCCAGGAGGTGGCTCCGGCGGACGGATCGATCTCGACTTCTGGCACCTGCTCAGCGGCGGCGACGGCATCAAGATGGCCGACCTGATCGATGCTGCGAATGCTCAGAGTGAGACCTACTCGGTGAAGCCGACGGTGCTGGCATGGGGCGCGCCGTACTACACCAAGCTCGCGATGGCGTCCGCAGGCGGTCGAGCGCCCGACGTCGCGATCATGCACGCCTCACGCCTACCCGGATACGCGCCCGGCGGGCTGCTGGACCCGTGGGACATCGAGCTGCTGGCCGAGGTCGGGGTGACCGAGGAGAGGTTCCCCGGACCGATCTGGCAGCAGGGAACCAGCGACGGATCGCTCTACTCGATCGCGCTCGACGCGCACCCGTTCCTCATGATGTACAACCCGGAGATCTGCGACCGCGCCGGGGTTCTCGGCAGTGACGGACAGATCGCGGAGATCACCTCGCCCGACGACTTCATCGAGGTCGCCTCGGCCATCCAGGGAGTCACCGGCGTGCACGGCCTGTCCTACGGCTACCTGGGTGACGGTGCGCAGATGTGGCGGCTCTGGTACACCCTGTACCGGCAGCACGGAGCTGAGATGGTGCTCACCGGGGACCATGCGGAGTACGAGCTCGATGCGGCCGTCTCTGCGCTGGAGTTCATGCAACAGCTGCTCGACGACACGATCTGTTCGAGCAGCAGCGACTACGCGAACGCTGTCGCTGAGTTCGCCGGAGGCAGCGACAGCGGCCTGTTCTTCACGGGGGTGTGGGAGCTGCCCACGATGATCGATGCCGGGATCCCGCTGGACGCCAGCACGATCCCGACTCTGTTCGGGACGGACGCGGCCTACGGCGACTCGCACGCGTTCGTGCTGCCGCACCAGGACAACCCCGATCCCGAGGCGCGGCGCGCGAGCTACCAGTTCGTCTCCGACCTGCTCGGTTCGTCGTTCCGCTGGGCGGAGGCCGGGCACATTCCGGCGTTCCTGCCGATCACCGAGAGCCCCGAGTACAGCGAGCTCGTCCCGCAGGCGCACTACGCCGGGGCCGCGGACATCCTCAATTACGACCCAGAGGCATGGTTCAGCGGGTCGGGCAGCAACTTCCAGGAGTACTTCGCGGAGTACGTGCAAGGAGTGCTGCTTGCAGGGAACGATGCCGCCGCCGGGTTCGAGGCGTTCATGCGACGAGTCGATGCACTGATTCGCCAACCAAACCCGGTCGCCGGTTCTGGAGGAAGCTCATGACCACCGCACCGCAGACCGCCCCCACGGGTGTGGCGCCGCCCTCGGGCGGACGCCGCGTGCGCTCGGTCCGCGCGGGGGACCGGATCGCAGGCTGGGCCTTCGTGGCGCCGTTCATCGTGTTCTTCGTGGCCTTCATGATCTGGCCGATGATCCACGGCCTGTACCTCAGCTTCACCGAGATCTCGCTCACCGGTGCGGGTGGCAATCTGGTCGGCTTCCAGAACTACGCGGAGGCGTTCGCCGACGGCGACATGTGGCGCTCGCTCGGAAACACCGCCTGGTTCACGCTTCTGTCGACAATCCCGCTCGTGGTGCTCGCTCTCGTGATGGCGGTGCTCGTTGAGCAGGGGCTACCAGGGCAGTGGCTCTGGCGGCTCTCCTTCTTCATGCCCTACCTCCTGGCGTCCACGGTCGTCAGCCAGATCTGGATCTGGATCTTCAACCCGCAGCTCGGTATCGCGAACGCGGTCCTGACCACGTTCGGGCTCGAGGGCGTGGCGTGGCTGCAGGATCCCAACACCGCCATGATCGGTGTGGTCATCGCGACCGTCTGGTGGACGATCGGCTTCAACTTCCTGCTCTATCTCGCGGCACTGCAGAACATCCCGTCGCAGCAGTACGAGGCGGCGTCCATCGATGGTGCCGGCAGATTGCGGCAGTTCTGGTCGATCACCGTGCCGCAGCTGCTCCCCACGACGCTGCTGATCGTGATGCTGCAGATTCTTGCGTCGCTGAAGCTGTTCGACCAGGTGTATCAGATGACCGGCGGTGGCCCGGGTGGTGCGACCAGGTCGATTCTGCAGTACGTGTACGAGGTCGGCTTCACCGGCTACCGGTTCGGATACTCGGCAGCGATCTCCTACGTGTTCTTCGCGATCATCATCGTGGTCTCGCTGGTCCAGTTCCGTCTCACCCGAAGGAGCGATTCATGAGCGCCGCCGTCGCCGCCCCCACGAGTCGGGCTGTCAGCACGAGGGGTCGCGGACCGGGGCGACGAAGCGGTCCCGGACGGATCGCCGCCTTCGTCATCCTGATCGTGATGGCGATCGGATGGCTGCTGCCGTTCCTGTGGGCGGTCAACACGGCGTTGAAGACGGAGGAGGACGCTGCCTCGGCCACCCCGAGCTGGATCCCGGAGAGCGGCTTCACCCTGGAGTCGTTCGCGGATGTCCTCGCCGTGGGCAACGTGCCGGTCTGGGCGTGGAACTCGCTGCTGACCTCGGTGATCATCACGGCCATCACGATCACGATCTCGGCGCTGGCGGCCTACGCCTTCGCCCGGATCGACTTCGGTGGGCGGAAGTGGCTCTACGCCGTCGTCATCGCCTCGATCATGGTGCCCGGTCAGGTGCTGATCATCCCGCTGTACTACCAGATGCTCGCGCTGCGCCTGGTCGACACCTACTGGGGTCTGATCCTGCCGCAGGTCATCGCACCCGCGATGGTGTTCATCCTCAAGAAGTTCTTCGACCAGGTCCCGATCGAGCTCGAGGACGCGGCCAGGATCGACGGCGCAGGTCGCCCCCGGATCTTCTGGTCCGTGGTGCTTCCCTTGTCTCGTCCGATCCTGGCGTCGGTGGCGATCTTCGTGTTCATCGGTGCGTGGAACAACTTCCTGTGGCCGTTCCTGGTCATCAACGACACCTCGTTGATGACGCTTCCGGTCGGGCTGCAGACGGTGATCAGCGCGTACGGGATCGTGTACTCGCAGGTGATGGCGCAGGCCGTGCTCGCGGCACTGCCACTGATCCTCGTGTTCCTGGTGTTCCAGCGGCAGATCATCAAGGGCGTGGCCACCTCCGGCTTCGGCGGTCAGTGACCGTGTCCTCCCCGCCCGGCCCGCTGCGGGGCCGGGTGGGGAGAGGTCTCCCGTGGGCGCGGATGCGCCATGTGGGTGCGTGGCACTACCTTGTGCGCCATGTCCGTGCCGTCGCAGCCTCCGTCCCTGTCCAAACCGTCGTCGCCGCAGAAGAGCACCGGCGCCAAGTTCGGTGCACCTCCTGTCGTGGCGCTGCTCACCACCGCAGCCGTGGCCGTCGGAGGCGTGGTGGCGTACGTCGCTGCGAGAGGCGCCACCGTCACCGCGATGTGCGGTTCCAGCCGGATGCGGCCAGGCAACATCTGCGAGACCGAGCGCAACGGCATCGTCACTGGCACCGAGACCTATACCGAGGTGCTCGCCAGTGCGCTCCGCAGCAACCAGATCATCCAGTGGATGGGCATCGCAGCGATCGTGATCGGCGTGGTGTTCGCAGCGCTGATCGTGGTCCGCTGGCGGCAGGATGTCGCACTCAGGAACGGGCTGGGCAGCCAGTACGGAACACCGGCCAGTGAGTACTCCAAGACCGCGGGCACCTCGCTGCTCGGCCTCGTCTTCGGCGTCGGTGCCCTGGGTCTCGCAGCGTTCCTGCTGCTCACCGGGCTGGGCAAGGACGAGTGGGGCTACTTCGTCGGCGCGGCCGTCGTGGGGCTCCTCGGTCTGCTGTTCCTCGGTCTGGGTTTCCCCAAGAACGGCCAGCTCGTCCAAGTCTTCGACGCCGGCGTACGCGTGCTCGCCGGTGGCAAGCAGTACGAGTGGCCGTGGCACGAGGTCAACTACGTGATCACGCCCGCCAAGGGAGCCGCGAACCACAGCATCGGCGGGCCCGGCCTCAAGCAACTCCCGCTGACCGGCCTGCAGGGTGCCAACGCGTTGCAGGATCTCGCTCAGCAGCGGAGCGTCGAAGCGCGGTACAGGCCGGCGATCGAGGCGATCAACCGAGGCGAGACCGTCTCGTTCGGGAGCCTGGGCGTCAGCCGCGCCGGCCTCACCTCGGGGCGCAAGGTGCTGCCATGGAACGAGTTTGGTGGCGTGACTCTGCACCAGGGCAACGTCACGATCGCCAAGGTGCCCAAGGGCCGCTTCGCCAGCATGTCGCTCGGGGTGCTTCCGAACTACGCCCTGTTCGTGCACCTGACGAGTGCGATGGTCAAGCAGCAGCCGAGCTGAGGCGCCTACACGGGGTGGCGACGGGCGACTGTGACCGGAGTCACGTCGTCGACACGGTCCGTCCGATCCAAACACGCCCCACGCACCGAGGGGGCGCGGGAGAGTGAGCCATGGCGGAGCGCCGCCCTGGTCATTGCGAGCGAAGGAGCCGGCTGTGAAGAAGTTGATCAACGACCCGAACGACGTCGTTCCGGAGAGCGTCGAGGGTTTCGTCCAAGCACACGCGGACATCATCGTGGGGAGCGAGGATCCGGACGTCCTGTACGTGGCACGCGCGGGTGGTGCGGTCTCGGGCAAGGTCGGTCTGGTCAGTGGCGGCGGCAGCGGGCATGAGCCGCTGCACGGCGGCTTCGTGGGCGTGGGCATGCTCGACGCCGCCGTGCCCGGTCCGGTGTTCACGTCGCCGACACCCGATCCGATCCTCGCCGCCACCAAGGCAGCCGACGGCGGTGCGGGCGTTCTGCACATCGTCAAGAACTACACCGGTGACGTGCTCAACTTCGAGACCGCCGCTGAGCTCGCCGATGCCGAGGACATTCCGGTGAAGGCGATCGTGGTCAACGACGACGTGGCGGTCGAGGACTCGCTCTACACGGCCGGCCGCCGTGGCGTGGGCGGAACCGTGCTGCTGGAGAAGATCGCCGGCGCCGCGGCCGAGCGTGGCGACGACCTCGACGGCGTGCTCGCCGTCGCCACCAAGGTCAACGACAACGTGCGGTCGATGGGCGTGGCCCTCACGGCCTGCACCGTGCCGCACGCCGGCAAGCCCTCGTTCGATCTTCCCGAGGACGAGATCGAGATCGGCATCGGCATCCACGGCGAGCCCGGTCGACGCCGCATCAAGGCTGCTCCTGCGGACGAGATCACCGATCTGCTGCTCGACCCGATCCTCGAGGATCTCGGCCTGGCGAGCGGCGAGGACGTGTTGCTGTTCGTCAACGGCATGGGAGGCACGCCGAGCTCGGAGCTGTACATCGTGTACCGCCACGCGCGCGCGCGCCTGGAGGACGCCGGGGTCAACGTGACGCGCTCGCTCGTGGGCAACTACATCACCTCGCTCGAGATGCAGGGTGCCTCGATCACCGTGCTGCGGCTGGACGAGGCGACCACGGCGCTCTGGGACGCGCCCGTGCACACCCCGGCGTTGCGGTGGGGCCTGTGATGGCGGGTGCCGACGTCGCGTGGGCGCTCGCCTGGATCCGTGACAGCGCCGCGGTGGTCACCGAGCACCGCGGGGAGCTCATCGACCTCGACCGTGCGATCGGTGACGGCGACCACGGCGAGAACCTGCACCGTGGTTTCACCGCCGTGCTCGGCAAGCTCGATGGTGCCGAGCCGGCCACGGTCGGCGACGTCCTCAAGCTCGTGGCCACGACACTGATGTCCACGGTCGGCGGCGCCGCAGGCCCGCTCTACGGCACCGCGTTCCTGCGCGGGGCGAAGGCGGCGGACTCGGCCGAGCTCGATGCGGCCGGTGTGGCGGCGGTGCTGGCTGCCGGTGTCGAGGGGATCGTCGCCCGCGGCAAGGCCGAGGTCGGCGACAAGACGATGGTCGACGCGTGGACACCTGCGGCCGCGGCCGCGCAGGAGGTCGCCGAGGGCGGCGGCAGTGCCGCCGAGGCATTGCGAGCAGCGGCCGACGCGGCGCGTACCGGTGCCGAGTCGACCGACCCGTTGGTGGCCCGGAAGGGTCGCGCGTCGTACCTGGGGGAGCGGGCCATCGGGCACCGTGACCCCGGTGCCGAGTCGTCGGCGTTGCTGCTGGAGGCGGCGGCTGCCGCGGCGGGTGCCTGATGGCGACGGCGTTGGTGCTGGTCAGTCACTCCGCCCAGCTTGCGGCGGGGCTGGTCGAGGTCGCGAGCCAGATGGCTCCTGAGGTCGCGATCCGCGCCGCCGGCGGGACCGACGACGGCCGGGTGGGCACGAGCTTCGACCTGGTCCAGCACGCGGTCGAAGCGGCGTTGACCGAGGGCGCTGAGGGCGTGGTGCTGCTCACCGACCTCGGCTCCGCGACGCTCACGGCCGAGTCGGTGCTCGAGATGCTCGACGACGAGCGGGTGCGCCTCGCGGATGCTCCGTTCGTGGAGGCGGCCGTCGCGGCTGCGGTCGCGGCACAGGGCGGTGGTGACCTCGAGGCCGTGCTCGCGGCGGCACGTACCGCGATCGAGGCGTTCTCCGGCGGCGGCACGGTCGACCCCGGCGGCTCCGGCGGAGTGAGCGACTCAGGCGCGGCGGATCAGGCTTCCGGGACCACCCGGACCCTCACGCTCACGAACGCGCTCGGACTGCATGCCCGTCCGGCTGCGATCGTGGCGCGCAAGGCGTCGGAGTTCGACGCGCAGGTGACGATCAACGGCGTCGACGCAGCGAGCGTGCTCGCGCTGATGGCGCTCGGCCTCACCGGCGGCGCCGAGGTCCAGCTGAGCGCCACCGGCGCGCAGGCCGATGCCGCGGTCGCGGCGATCACCGACGAGATCGAGTCCGGTTTCGGCGAGGAGTGAGCACCCACCTACAGTGGGTGGCGTGAGCGAACCGCAACCGGCACCGACGCAGCGCCCGAAGCGCTCTGCTCGCGGAGTCTTCACCTCCGCGCTGCTGACCTTCGAGATCTGCGTGGTGCTGTTCGCCGCGCTCGTGGCGTTCGGTCTGCGGGAGCCGGGGACCAGCGCCGGCCCGATCTGGGCGGTGGCCGGCGGTGGCGCGCTGTTGTGCCTGATCGCCGCCGGCCTCGTGCGCAAGCCGATCGGGCTCGTGGTGGGGTCGCTGGTGCAGGTGCTGCTGATCGTCTCGGGGATCGTGGTCCCCTCGATGTACGTGGTGGGTGGTGTGTTCGCGGTGCTGTGGGCGGTGGCCCTGGTGCTGGGCGGCCGCATCGACCGCGAGCGTGCGGAGCGTGCCGCACTCGAAGATAAGTTGAGGGCATGACCGACGCACCTGCGCCTGAGCGCACCCTCGTCCTCGTCAAGCCCGACGGCGTTCGGCGCCATCTCAGCGGCGAGATCCTTCGCCGCATCGAGGCCAAGGGATACACCGTGGTCGCGCTGACGATGCGCACCGCCGATGCCGAACTCCTCGCCGGCCACTACGCCGAGCACGTCGGGAAGCCGTTCTACGACCCGCTGGTGGAGTTCATGAGCTCCGGCCCGGTGGTCGCCGCGGTGGTCGAGGGCCACCGCGTGGTGGAGGGCTTCCGCTCGCTGGCCGGTGCCACCGACCCCACCGTGGCCGCGCCCGGCACGATCCGCGGCGACCTCGCCCGCGAGTGGGGCCTGAAGGTGCTGCAGAACCTCGTGCACGGCTCCGACTCGGCCGAGTCCGCCGCACGCGAGATCGGCCTCTGGTTCCCCGACCTCGGCTGACCGATCTGCGGGACGATAGGAACCTCCACGAGGTGAGGAGGAACCCATGACGCTCCCGAGCGAGGACTGGCGTGACACCGGGCTCGCCGAACCCGACGAGCTCGACCCGGCGAACCCCCTGCTCGCCGGTGACGATGACGCGCGCGGCGAGGACTACCACCCCGCCACCGCCCGCCCGGACCTGGACGACCGAGCGAACGAGGCCGACGTCGTCGAGCAGGCCTACGAGGTCAGCGACGACGACGGCGACGAACCGGCGGAGACCTGACACTCCGCCGTCGTGCCCTGATGGTGAGATCGTCATCACGGCGCGAGATCGTCACCGCGCGCTGACGATCTCGCACCGGACCGACGATCTCGTCATGTCCCCGGCAGGCGGAACAGGTCCGGATCCGGTTGCCATGCCGCCACCGTGCGCGGGTTGAGCTTGCTCGTGAGCTTGCCGAACACACGATCCTCGTCATCGATCTCGTCGGGATAGATACGGATGACCCAGTCGCCGGTGCCGGTGATGGCTGCCTCCCGGCGCCTCTCGGCGATCACGACGTCCGCAGGAAGTCGGCCGGCGGGGTCCTTGCGGTACTTGATCGCGCCGTCGAACTCGACGTGCTGCCACCGGGTGGGGCTCGTTCCGAGTCGGCGCCACGCCGCGTCGGTGTAGAACGTGCCGCGGGCGGTCTGCACGGGTAGCTGGAGGATCGGCGTGGGCATGCCGCGGCTGATCGCGATCCAGCGGACGACGGACTCCGGCGCCGACTCCGCGTAGGGGTTGCTGGCACGGATCACAGCGCGTGCCTGTGCGGCGCCCCGGCTGCCGTCGACGATCCGGGCGAGAAGCGTCTCCCGAATCGGACGTGCCCGTTCCTCGACGGCGTCCCGCGAATCGCGGCGTCGCGGGCGGACGATCGCGCGCAGGCCGCTGTCGGCGACGACAAGTGCATCGCGCGGGTGCTCGAATCGTGCACAGTCGAGGATGGTGCGCAGGATGACCGTGACGCGGCAGCCGTGGGCCTCGGTGACGTCGTCATCGGGGAGCAGCGCGACCGAGCGGTTGATGTCCGTTGCAGCGCGGGACGACGGGTTGTGCTCCTGGATGACATGAGGGACGTCCGGCAGGTCCCAGACAGAGAGCCCCGGTATCGCGGCGGCACTCGTGCGTGCGAGGGTCACATGGGGAGCTGCCTCGATGCGGCGACGCAACGCCCGAGCCCACGCTGTCGCTGCACCTCCCAGCGCTCACCTTGCGGCGTGGCGATGCAGGCTCCGGGCCGCACACGGGTCCAGTGGCCGGCCCGCAGCTGTTCGTCGAACACGCGCCGACCGACGTGACTGCGCAGGTAGACGCGGGGCGGGCCGGTCTCGGACATCGCATGATCGTGGCAGTGGCAGGCCCACCTTCGCTGAGGGCCTGTGGAGAACTCATCGTGCGGCCCGCGAGATCGTCGGTTCGGCGTGAGATCGTCGTTGCGCGTTGACGATCTCGAGCCGCAGTAACGATCTCGCCGGAGTGGGACGGCCGGGGTCGGGTGGGGC
>NZ_JBMDXJ010000446.1:0-2168 GCF_048594945.1 Pseudactinotalea sp.
ACATCGCGCCCTACTGGCGCCCACCGCTGTGGGCCGAGGCGGTCTGCGTGCTCGACTCGGTGATGTGGTGGGGCGCCGAACCGGAGGCGATGGACGAGTGGCGCGACGGCCGCGCCCGCCAGGCCATGATCCGTGCTGCCCTGTTCCGGTTGCTCAGCGATCGTCCGGCCGACGCGGCCGCCTACCAGGCGGCCCTCGCCCCACTCAGCCCAGTGCTGCGGTGACTGTCGAGACCAGGTGGGTCACGGCGTCGTCGGGAGCCAGCTCGACCCGCTCCCCGGTGGCTCGGGTACGCACCTCGACCACCCCGGCGGCCAGGCCGCGCCCGACCACGAGCGAGTAGGGCACGCCGAGGATCTCGGAGTCGGCGAACTTGACGCCGGGAGACACCTTCGGGCGGTCGTCGTAGAGCACCTCCAGGCCGGCGGCCTCGAGTGCCTCGGCGAGACGCTCGGCCTCGGTGAACACGCTCTCGTCCTTACCGGTGGCGAGCACGTGCACGTGCGCGGGGGCGACCTGGATCGGCCAGGCCAGTCCGGCGTCGTCGGCCGTGTTCTCAGCGACGCACGCGAGCGCGCGTGTGACGCCCACGCCGTAGGAGCCCATCGTCACCGTGACGGCCTTGCCGTTCTGGTCGAGGACCTTGAGGTCGAGCGCCTTGGCGTACTTCTGCCCGAGCGCGAAGATGTGGCCGATCTCGATGCCGCGGGCGAGCTCGAGCGGGCCGGAGCCGTCAGGGGCCGGGTCTCCGGGCTTGACCTCGGCGACGTCGAGAACGCCGTCGGCGGTGAAGTCGCGGCCCGACACCAGCCCGAAGGTGTGCTTGCCGTGGGCGTTGGCTCCGGTGATCCACGCGCTGCCCTCGATCACGCGGGGGTCGAGGAAGTACCTGACCGCACCGCTGCCCTGCTCGTCGCGGGGTGCGCCGTTGGGTCCGAGCACCTCGGGACCGATGTAACCGGCGACCAGCTCGGGGCGGGTCTTGAGGTCATCCTCGGTGGCGGCCGTGACCTCGGCCGGGAACGCGACGGCCTCGAGCCGCTTCATGTCGAGCTGCCGGTCGCCGGGCATCCCGATGACCACGACCTCCCGCTCGCCACCGGGGTGCGCGTAGGTGACCACGACGTTCTTGAGCGTGTCCGCGGCGGTCCAGGCGACGCTGTCGGCACGGGGGTGCTCGGCGTTCGCGAGGTCCACCAGGGTCTCGATCGTGGGCGTGTCCGGGGTGTCGTGGACGACGGCGGGAGGCAGGTTCTCGATGACGCTCGCCTCGATCGGGGGTGGGGAGAGGGTCGCCACGGCCTCGACGTTGGCGGCGTAGCCGCCGGGCGAACGCACGAACGTGTCCTCGCCGACGTCGCAGGGGAAGAGGAACTCCTCGCTGCGGGAGCCGCCCATCGCGCCGGAGGTCGCCGTGACGATGACGAAGTCCAGGCCCAGCCGGGTGAAGATCCGCTGGTACGCCTCGCGCTGGGCCTCGTAGGAGGCCTCCAGGCCGGCGTCGTCGATGTCGAAGGAGTACGCGTCCTTCATGATGAACTCGCGCCCGCGCAGCAGGCCCGCGCGCGGTCGCGCCTCGTCGCGGTACTTCGTCTGGATCTGGTACAGCGTCAGCGGCAGCTCCTTGTACGAGGAGTACAGGTCG
The DNA here is from genome assembly GCF_048594945.1 of Pseudactinotalea sp. Taxonomy (NCBI): domain Bacteria; kingdom Bacillati; phylum Actinomycetota; class Actinomycetes; order Micrococcales; family Cellulomonadaceae; genus Pseudactinotalea; species Pseudactinotalea sp. Next base: position 1,646 of record NZ_JBMDXJ010000446.1, read on the forward strand.
CCGACCAGCAGCGTGAACATCTCCTCGTGCGTGGGCGCGAGCAGCATGTCGTTGTTCTTGCGGTCCTGCAGCCGGAACAGGTTCGGGCCGTACTCGGTCCACCGGTCGGTCGCCTCGTACGGCTCGCGGGGCAGCAGCGCAGGGAAGTGCACCTCCTGCGCCCCGGCCGCGTCCATCTCCTCGCGGACGATCGCCTCGACCTTCGCCAGCACCCGCAGCCCGAGCGGCAGCCAGGAGTAGATCCCCGGTGCCGCCCGCCGGATGTACCCGGCACGCACGAGCCACTTGTGGCTCGCCACCTCGGCGTCAGCAGGGTCCTCACGCAGCGTCCGTACGAACAGACTCGACATCCTCAGCACGCGGGCGAGTCTATGCGCCCACCACACGACGCTCGCGCCCGCCCCGGGGCGCTCGCATCCCCTCCCCTCCCGCTCCCACACGAACAGGTGGTTGGGGCCGGGGTGGGGCCCCCAACCCCGGCCAAACACCCGCGCGGCGGGGGGGGGTGCGGGTGGACAAGCCC
>NZ_JBMDXJ010000447.1:0-2757 GCF_048594945.1 Pseudactinotalea sp.
GCCCGTTGCCACGGCTCACTACCGTCGGTGCCCATAGGACCCCGCTACGCCGGACGTGCCGCCGCGGCACTGCTGCTGGGCCTCGCCCTGGCCGGCTGCGATGTCTCGGAGGCGGTCGAGCCGGCCGCGACAGACCCCCAGACATGCGGAACGGTCACGAGCGTCATCGGCGAGGTCGACGGCGCGTTCGCAGAGAATCTCCTCGACACCTACGACAACGACCCGCCGAGCCCGCTCGAGGGCAGCTGCGGGTTCGTGATGATCGGTGACTGGGAGTGCAGCAGCTCGTCCAGTCAGGAGCCGGGTCGCGCCTCGACCTGCCACGGACCCGACGACGGCCTGATCATCTCCGTACCCACCGCAGACGAGGAATCGGCCGGCCCGGTGTGCGCGCTGATCGACCAGCCGACTCTCGAGCAGATCTTCCCGGACGGCAACGACGACGAGGACCTCTGCCAGTCCTACATCGACGGCGAGAACTCGACCGGCGGATAACCCGTACGCTGGACCCCCGTGGCTCACCTTCTCGGCGCTGAATCGGTGAGCGTCTCCTACCCCACCGCGACCGTGCTGCAGGGCGTCACGATCGGCGTCGACGAGGGGATGCGCATCGGGATCGTCGGCCGCAACGGGGATGGCAAGTCGACCCTCCTTCGCGTGTTGGCACAGCAGCAGCAGCCCGACGGCGGCCGGGTCACCCATCGGGGTGGGTTGCGTGTGGGCGTGCTCGGCCAGAGCGACGACCTCGACGACGACGCCACCCTGGCGCACGCCGTCCTTGGAGACCTCGCCGATCACGAGTGGGCGGCCGACCGCCGCTCGCGCGAGGCGGTCGCGGCGCTCGTGGGCGACCTCGACATGGACGCGACCATCGGCACGCTCTCGGGTGGCCAGCGGCGCCGCGCCGCGCTCGCCGCGCTGCTGCTCGGCGACTGGGACGTGCTGGTCCTCGATGAACCCACCAACCACCTCGACGTCGACGCGAGCACGTGGCTCGCCACGCCCCTGCGGGATCGCGGGTCGCGCGATCAGGGCGCCCTGCTGCTGGTCACGCACGACCGCTGGTTCCTCGATGAGGTCGCAACCACCACCTGGGAGGTCCACGACGGCATCGTCGACCCCTTCGAGGGCGGCTACGCCGCATACGTGCTTCAGCGAGTGGAACGCGACCGGCAGGCGGCTGTGGCCGAGGCGAAGCGGCAGAACATGATGCGCAAGGAGCTCGCGTGGCTGCGCCGCGGCGCCCCCGCACGCACGTCCAAGCCCAAGTTCCGCATCGACGCCGCGAACCAGCTGATCGAGGACGTGCCGCCGCTGCGCGACCGGGTGGAGCTGTCCCGGATGGCGACGGCCCGGCTGGGCAAGGACGTCGTCGACCTGCACGAGGCGGGCGTCGCGTTCGGCGACAACCACGTCCTGCGCGATATCGAATGGCGCCTCGCACCTGGCGAACGGACCGGGATCGTGGGCGGCAACGGGTCCGGCAAGTCGACCTTGCTCGCCCTGATCGCCGGCACCCTCGCACCCACCACCGGCCGCGTCAAGCACGGCAAGACCGTGCGGATCGGCACCCTCGATCAGCAGTTCAGCGAACTCGAGGAGATCCGCGACGACCGCGTGCGTGACGTGCTGGCCCGCTACAAGACCACCTACGCGATCGACGGCACCGACCTCACCCCCGCGCAACTCCTCGAACGACTGGGCTTCCGGACCGCGCTGCTCTCGGCGCGGGTCGGCGACCTCTCCGGCGGGCAGCGCCGGCGCCTGCAGCTGCTGCTCGTGCTGCTGGACGAGCCCAACGTGCTGCTGCTCGATGAGCCGACGAACGACGTCGACACCGACACGCTCGCCGCGATGGAGGATCTGCTCGACACCTGGCCCGGCACCATGATCGTGATCAGCCACGACCGCTACCTGCTGGAACGCGTCACCGACAACCAGTACGCGATCCTCGACGGCCGGCTCCGGCACCTGCCCGGCGGCGTCGACGAGTATCTACGGCTGCGTCGCCCCTCGTCGCGCCCGACGGCGCAACCCACCTCGGAGGCGAGCTCACCGCCGTCGGCGGCCGAGCAGGCAGCGCCGAACGGCGCCGAGGCGAGGGCCGCGCGCAAGGAGCTTGCCGCCGTCGAGCGCAGGATGGACAAGCTCGCCGCCCGGGCGGGTGAGCTGCACGAGCAGATGGCGGCGCACGACGTGAGCGACTACGAAGGCCTCGGTGAGCTCACCGAGCAGCTCCGCGCCGTCGAGGCGGAGACCGCCGAGCTCGAGGAGCGCTGGTTGGAGCGCTCGGCACTGCTCGACTAGGGCATTCCTGCGGCGGTCAGCGTGATGACGGCCCGCAACCCACCGCCGTGATTCGCCGTCAGGCTGAGCGCGCCGCCGTGTGCGGCCGCGACGGCTGCGAGGTTGGCCAGACCGAGGCCGTGCCAGCTGCCACGGGTCAGGCCCCTGGGAGCGAGCGATCCGGAAGAATCGCCGGACCGGGACGGCGAGCGAGGAGACCACGGGCCATGAACCTGCAGGACTACCTGCGCTGGCGTGGCGACCTGACGTTCGCCGAGCGTTCCTTCAACACGGTCGACAACCTCGCGCTCGCCGCGATCTCCTACCTCAACCTCGCCGATATCGTGCCGACTACCGAGGAGGGCGGCAGCATCTCGGTGCGTGAGGCCGCCGACGTCCTGGTCCGACGGCGGAGCCTGGCTGGGCAGGATCCGGCGTTGGCATTCGAGGAGCGCCGGTTGCCGATCGTCG
>NZ_JBMDXJ010000448.1:0-9423 GCF_048594945.1 Pseudactinotalea sp.
GACGTCACCCGGGCACGCACCTCGCGGCGTTCTCCTCGGTCACGAGACAACCCCGGTCTCGCTCCCTCGTCGGCCTTGCGATGCACGTACCCGGGCACCGCCATCCCCCGCGCTTTGGCCGCGACAGACCACTAGATTGGCCAGGGTCGGGAGGAGACCCATGGCCCTGCGCTGGTACAGCACCGTGATCGACACGCACGACCCGGGCGCGCTCGCGCGCTGGTGGGCCGAGGCGATCGACTGGCAAGTGGTCTACGAGGCCGAGGACGAGGTGGTGCTCATTCCCGGCTACATCACCGGCGAGGAGGAGGTGCTCGCCATGGAGTGGGAGCGCATCGCTCCCGGGCTCGTATTCGTGCGGGTGCCCGAACGCAAGACCGGCAAGAACCGGCTGCACCTCGACCTTGCCCCGCACACCAGCCAGGACCGTGACGCCGAGATCGCCCGCCTGATCGACCTCGGAGCCACCCGTGTGGACGTGGGACAGGACGCCACCGCGAGCTGGACCGTGCTCGCCGACCCCGAGGGGAACGAGTTCTGCGTGCTGTCCTCGCGCGACGCGTAGGGACGTGTCTGTGGCATCGGGCACCTGCTGTTCACCGGCAGGTGCCACCATGTGCACATGAGCGTGGACGAGGCCACCACATCGAGCGCTGACGTCGAGGGCGTCAGCGGGACCCCCCTGCCCGAGATCGAGTTGCCGCAGGATCGGTTCGCGGACCGCGAGCTGTCCTGGCTGCGCTTCAACGAGCGGGTGCTCGAGCTCGCGGAGGACCCGTCCGTGCCGCTGCTGGAACGGGTGCGCTTCCTGGCGATCTTCGCCTCGAACCTCGACGAGTTCTTCATGGTGCGGGTCGCCGGGCTGAAGCGACGGATCGCCACCGGGATGGCCGTGACCGCCGCCTCAGGTCTGACCCCGCGGCAGGTGATGGAGCAGATCAGCGCCGGCGCGCACGAGCTGACCGCCCGGCACGCCCGCGTGTTCACCGATGACGTGCAGCCCGAGCTGCAGGCGCAGGGCATCACCCTGGTGCACTTCGATCAGCTCGCGGACTCCGAGAAGGATCGTCTGCACAAGTACTTCCGGCGGATGATCTTCCCGGTGCTCACGCCGCTCGCGGTCGACCCGGCGCACCCGTTCCCGTACATCTCCGGGCTCTCTCTCAACCTCGCGGTGATCGTGCGGAACCCGAGCAGCGGCAAGGAGCACTTCGCCCGCGTGAAGGTGCCGCCGCTGCTGCCGCGGTTCATCGCCGTGGACGCGCGCGGCAAGCCGCGCTCGCCCGACGACGTCAGCGCCGCCGAGGTGGCGCAGTCCTCGTTCGTGCCGATCGAGGATGTCATCGCCTCGTTCCTCGACTACCTGTTCCCGGGCATGGACGTGGTGGAGCACCACGCGTTCCGGGTCACCCGCAACGAGGATCTCGAGGTCGAGGAGGACGATGCCGAGAACCTCCTCAAGGCACTCGAGAAGGAGCTGCTGCGGCGCCGATTCGGCCCGCCGGTGCGGCTCGAGCTCGCGGAGGGTTTCACGCCGAAGCTGCGCGAGATGCTGATCCGCGAGCTCTCGATCGGCGAGTCGGACGTGTACGAGCTTCCCTCGCCGCTGGACCTCACCGGGCTCAACGTGATCGCGGACCTCGACCGCGCCGAGCTGACCTACCCGCGCTTCGTGCCCACCACGAACCGTGCGCTCGCCGAGGTCGAGAGCGCCAACCCCACCGACATCTTCGCCGCGATTCGCGCGGGCGACGTGCTGCTGCACCACCCCTACGACTCGTTCTCCACGAGCGTGCAGCAGTTCCTCGAGCAGGCCGCTGCCGACCCGAAGGTGCTGGCGATCAAGCAGACGCTCTACCGCACCTCGGGCGACTCGCCGATCGTCGACGCCCTCATCGATGCCGCCGAGGCCGGCAAGCAGGTGCTCGCGATCGTGGAGATCAAGGCCCGCTTCGACGAGCAGGCCAACATCGAGTGGGCGCGCAAGCTCGAGCAGGCGGGCGTGCACGTGGTGTACGGCATCGTGGGCCTCAAGACGCACTGCAAGCTTTCGCTGGTGGTGCGGCAGGAGACCGACGGGCTGCGCCGCTACTGCCACATCGGCACCGGCAACTACAACCCGAAGACCGCGCGGCTTTACGAGGACCACGGGCTGCTGACCTGCAACCCCGAGGTGGGTCAGGACCTGACCCGGCTGTTCAACCAGCTCTCCGGATACGCCCCGAAGTCGAAGTTCCACCGGCTGCTGGTGGCGCCACGCTCGATCCGCAGCGGGCTCGTGCAGCGCATCGAGCGGGAGATCGAGAACCAGGCCGCCGGCAAGGAGGCGTGGATCAAGCTCAAGATGAACTCCGCCGTCGACGAGGCCACGATCGATGCGCTCTACCGGGCCTCGCAGGCCGGGGTGCCGGTCGACGTCGTGGTGCGCGGCATCTGCGCGATCAAGGCCGGTGTGCCGGGCCTGAGCGAGAACATCCGGGTGCGCTCGTTGCTGGGTCGGTTCCTCGAGCACTCCCGCATCTACGCGTTCGCCGGCGGCGGCGACCCCGACGTGTACATCGGCAGCGCCGACCTCATGCACCGCAACCTCGATCGACGGGTTGAGGTGCTGGTCAAGGTCGTGGACCCCGATCACATCGCGGAGCTCGTCGGGCTGATCGATGCCTCGATGGCACCGACGACGGCGTCCTGGCACCTTCTCGAGGATCCTGACGATGGTCAGGTCTGGCGTCGTGTTCATCTCGACGACGACGGCGCTCCTCTCGCCGATCTGCAGGTCCTGCTGATGTCGGCCCACCGCCGCAGCGGCGCGTCCGGCAGGTAGTCGCCGTGGGGTCTCGCAAGGTCGTGCTGGCGGCCGGCGCGGTCGTGTGGCGCGTGCGCAAGCGCACGGTCGAGGTGCTGCTCATCCATCGTCCGCGTTACGACGACTGGTCCTGGCCCAAGGGCAAGCTGGAGCCGGGGGAGACGGTGCCTGCGGCCGCCGTGCGGGAGGTGGCCGAGGAGACCGGCGAGCAGGTCGTGCTCGGGCGACCGTTGCCGAGCGTGACCTACGAGCTCGCAAGCGGCGCCACCAAGACGTGTCACTACTGGGCGGCCACCGTGCCGGGCGAGGACTCGCCGGCGCTCGCGGCGCGGCCCACGTTCAAGCGGTCGAAGCACGAGGTCGACCAGGTGCGGTGGATCTCGGCGCAGAAGGCGCTGAAGCTGCTGACCCGGCGATCGGATCGGGCGCCGCTGGGGGCGTTGCTCGACTACCTCGACGAGGGGCGGCTCGACACCTGGGCGGTCCAGCTCGCCCGGCACGGTCAGGCCCGGCCGCGTGCGACCTGGCGCGGTGGTGAGGAGACGCGCCCGTTGACCGCCATGGGTGCGCGTCAGGCGGAGGCGTTGGTGCCGCTGCTCTCGGCGTTCGGCGGCGAGGAGATCGTGACCTCGCCGTGGGCGCGCTGTCGCGACACCGTCACGCCCTACTCCCGGGCGACCGGGTTGGCGACGGTCGCGGCGCCCCAGCTGACCGAGGCCGAGGCGAAGGAGGACCCGCGGGGTGCCCGCGCACTCGTGGCCGAGTTTCTCCGGGTGCGGCGCGAGGGCACGGTGCTGTGCCTGCACCGCCCGACGTTGCCCCTGATTCTGGATGTGGTGGGTCACCGCAGCGCCTATCGCGTGCGCGATGTGCTGCCGGAAGAGGACCCGTGGCTGCAGCCGGGCGAGTTGCTGGTGCTGCACCTGGCGAGCCCGGGCAAGCACAAGGCCCGCGTGGTCGCCGCAGAGCTCCACCGCACCTGAGGGGATGGCGTTACCTCACCGTTACCTTCTCCCTGCCCGGGTTCGTGAGGAACGTCACCGCGGGCGCGAGATGCGTTCATCTCCTGTTCACCTGCGCACGGGGACGCGGTCACCGACCGCACCTAGCGTCGGGGCTGCCCGAGTGGCTCGGGCGTAGACGACTGAGAAGGATCGAACGTGAAGCTTGCACGTACTCGCCCCGTGAAGACGGCGGCTCTGGCGTTGCTCGGTGCGGTCGCCCTGACCCTGACCGCCTGCGGCCCGGGCAGCGTGAACGAGGACAGCACCACCGGTGGTGGCGACGACACTTCCGAGGACGCCGGCAACGGTGGCGGCGAGGAGCTGAGCGGCTCCATCGCTGGCGCCGGCGCCTCGTCGATGGAGAACGCCCAGAACGGGTGGCTGGCCGGCTTCGGCGACCTCGCCCCCGGCGTCACCGTGACCTACGACCCCACAGGTTCCGGTGCGGGTCGCGAGCAGTTCCTCAACGGTTCGGTCCAGTTCGCCGGGTCGGACTCCGCGCTCGACGAGGAGGAGCTGGCCGCGGCCACGGAGCGCTGCTTCGACGGCGACGCCCTCGAGCTGCCCCTGTACATCTCGCCGATCGCGATCGTGTACAACCTGCCCCAGGTCAGCGCCGAGCACATCAACCTGCCGGCCGAGACGATCGCAGGCATCTTCGCCGGCACGGTCACCAACTGGAACGACCCGGAGATCGCCGACGCGAACCCCGACATCGAGCTGCCCGACCTCGCGATCATCCCCGTGAACCGCTCGGACGACTCCGGCACCACCGAGAACTTCACCGAGTACCTCACCGCCGTGGCGCCCGACGTCTGGACCCACGGCCCGGTCGAGACCTGGCCGATCTCCGGCACCCAGTCCGGTGCGCAGACCTCCGGCATGAAGTCCACGGTCGAGAGCACCGAGGGCACCATCGGCTACATCGATGCCTCCCAGGCGGGTGAGCTCGGCACCGCGGCAATCGGCGTGGGTGAGGAGTTCGTGCCGTTCTCGCCCGAGGCCGCGGCCGCGATCGTCGACGCCTCCCCGGCCACCGAGGACGCGACCGACCTGCGGCTGACGGTCGAGCTCGAGCGCGACACCACCGAGGCGGGCACCTACCCGATCGTGCTGATCTCCTACACGATCGCATGCTCGGTCTACGACAACCAGGCCGACGCCGACAACGTGGCGGCCTACCTGTCCTACATCGCCAGCACCGACGGCCAGGACCGCGCCGCCGAGCCTGACGTCGCGGGTTCCGCCCCGATCTCGGACGACCTGCGCACGCGGGTCGAGGCCGCGATCGACCAGATCACCGTCTCGGAGTGAGGCCGCAGCAGCGACTAGCGTGACAGCGTGGGGCGGGGAGGATCACTTCCCGCCCCACCTCGCACGTCGTGCAGAGATGAAGGAGACACCATGGCTGCGGTGACTGATGCCGCGACGATCCGCCCCGGGAATGCACCGGGACGCTCCGGTAACGCGATCTTCCGCGTGCTCTCGACCGGTGCCGGGATCACGATCGTGGTCCTGCTGGGCCTGGTCGCCGCGTTCCTGATCTACCGGGCACTGCCCGCGCTCACCGCCTCGGCCGAGGAGATCGGCGGGGTCGGCTTCATGCGGGGGCAGGGGCTGTTCGCCTACGTGGCACCACTGATCTTCGGCACGGTGCTGTCCTCGATCATCGCCCTGGTCGTGGCGGTGCCGCTGAGCATCGGCATCGCACTGTTCATCTCCCACTACGCTCCGCGACGGCTGGCGCAAGGGCTCGGCTACCTGATCGACCTGCTCGCGGCGATCCCCTCGGTCGTCTTCGGGCTCTGGGGTGTCTTCGTGCTGGCGCCGTTCCTCAGCCCGGCCTTCACCTGGCTGAGCGACACGCTGGGCTTCATCCCCCTGCTGGAGGGCTACACGGCTCCGGCACGCAACATCATGACGGCGGGCATGGTGCTGGCGGTCATGATCCTCCCGATCATCACCGCGACCAGCCGCGAGGTGTTCCTGCAGACGCCGCGGCTGCACGAGGAGGCGTCGCTGGCGCTCGGCGCCACCCGGTGGGAGATGGTTCGCCAGGCGGTGCTGCCGTTCGGCCGCTCCGGTGTGGTGTCGGCCTCGATGCTCGGGCTGGGCCGTGCACTCGGCGAGACGATGGCGGTGCTGATGGTGCTGTCCCCGGGGTTCCTCGTGAGCTTCTTCCTGCTCAAGCCCGGTCAGCACCAGTCGATCGCCGCCAACATCGCCAACCAGTTCCCAGAGGCGAGCGGCCTCAGCCTGGACGTGCTGATCGCAACCGGCCTGTTCCTGTTCCTGCTGACCTTCCTGGTCAACCTCCTCGCACGCTGGGTCATCGCCCGCCGGGCCGAGTTCTCGGGAGCCAACTGATGAGCGCCGTGATCACTCCGCCGCGCCCGGCCCGCCAGCACCGACGGCTGCCCGCCTACGCCCCATGGGCGATCCTCGCCGCGTCGCTGCTGCTGGGCGTGCTGCTGTCGTTGCTCTCCGGTGAGCTCACCATCGCCGGTGCGCTGACGTTCGGCGCGCTGGTCTACGTGGTCGCGATCACGGTGACCTCGCGCGTGGTCGAAGGCCCGCGCTGGGCCAAGGACCGGTTGGCCACCACGCTGGTGACGATCGCGTTCGTGCTTGCGGCGATCCCGCTGATCTCGCTCGTGGTCATGGTGATCGGCAACGGCCTGGAGCGTTTCAGCTGGACGTTCCTCAACGACGACATGGCGGGCGTCTACGGCTCGATGGTCGAAGGTGGCGTCTTCCACGCGATCCTCGGCACGGTCTACGTGACCGGTGGTGCCGCCCTGATCTCGATCCCGCTGGGGATCCTCACGGCTGTGTACCTGGTGGAGTACGCCAAGCCCGGTCCGCTCAAGCGTGCCATCACCATCCTCGTCGACGTGATGACCGGCATCCCCTCCATCGTGGCTGGGCTGTTCGCCTTCGCCGTGTTCACGCTGCTGTTCGGCCCCGCCTACCGGGCGGCCGTGATGGGTGCGGTGGCGCTCTCGCTGCTGATGACCCCCGTCGTGGTGCGCTCGTGCGAGGAGATGCTGCGGCTGGTCCCCAACGAGCTACGCGAAGCCTCCTACGCCCTTGGCGTGCCGAAATGGCTGACGATCGTCAAGGTGGTGCTGCGTACCGCCGTGGCGGGTATCACCACCGGTGTCATGATCGCGATCGCCCGCGTGATCGGCGAGACTGCGCCGCTGCTGGTGACCGTGGGTATCGCCAACACGATCAACTGGGACGCGTTCGACGGACGCATGGCGACCTTGCCGGTGTACGTCTATCGTCAGTACGCACAGGGCGGCGTCGGCGTGGACCGCGCTTGGGCTGCCGCTCTCACGCTCATCCTCATCGTCATGCTGCTCAACCTGGTGGCCCGCCTGGTGAGCAAGTTCTTCTCCCCGAAGGGCGCCCGCTGACGCGGGGCCTGGACCATCTAGGAGCACACCGTGTCCAAGCGCATCGACGTCAGCGATCTGAACGTCTACTACAGCGACTTCCTCGCCGTCGAGGGTGTCAACATGGCGATCGAGGCCCGCTCGATCACCGCCCTCATCGGACCCTCCGGCTGCGGCAAGTCCACCTTCCTGCGCACCCTGAACCGGATGCACGAGGTGATCCCCGGTGCGCGCGTGGAGGGCAAGGTCGTCATGGACGGCATGGACCTGTACGGCAAGGGCGTGGACCCCGTGGAGGTCCGTCGTCAGGTGGGTATGGTGTTCCAGCGGCCCAACCCGTTCCCCACCATGTCGATCGCGGACAACGTGCTCGCGGGCGTGAAGCTGAACAACCGCCGCATGCCGCGAGCCCTGGCCGAGGAGACCGTGGAGCGCGCGCTCAGCGGCGCGAACCTCTGGAACGAGGTGAAGGACCGTCTGGACCGCCCGGGTTCCTCACTGTCGGGTGGTCAGCAGCAGCGGCTGTGCATCGCACGCGCGATCGCCGTGGAGCCTCAGGTGCTGCTCATGGACGAGCCCTGCTCGGCGCTCGACCCGATCTCCACGCTGGCGATCGAGGATCTGATGAACGAGCTGAAGGACGACTACACGATCGTCATCGTCACGCACAACATGCAGCAAGCCGCGCGCGTGTCCGACAGGACCGGGTTCTTCAACATCGCCGGCACGGGGAAGCCCGGTCACCTCATCGAGATGGACGAGACCTCGGTGATGTTCTCCTCGCCTTCGGAGAAGGCCACCGAGGACTACATCTCCGGCCGCTTCGGGTAAGCCGGGCGACACCGGTCGGGTCTGCAGCCCCGACCGGGTCACCTACTCACCACTGAACGTGGCGTCCTCTGCGTACGCCTGCATCGCGTCACGCACGTACGTGGCGCCCTCGGCACCGCCGTAGTTCGCCGCGAACCGCTCGTCCGCGACGTACATGTCGGCCAGTCCGAGGAAGTACGCACGCGAGACCTCGTTGACCGAGATCCCGAGCCACTCGTGGTGGCGGGCACTGATCGCCCGCACCCGCTCGTCGTCGGGAGCGAGCCCCTCGGCCGCCGCGCGGGCGTAGTCCGCGCCGATGTCGTGCTGCCGCTGCTGGAACGCCTTCTTGTCGGCGTCGCTGAGCGAGCGCCACCAGGCGTCGCCCTTCGCGTACGCGTCACGACCCCAACGCTGCTCGACCTCCTCCTTGTACTGAGTGTGGTCGAACCCGTCGAACATCTCCTCTGCCATGATCTGTTCACCTCCTTCCTTCTTCCTGACGGTGGTCTGGACCGACGCGATCTGCCGATCGAGCCGGTCCCGCTCCTGATGGAGCAGCTCCAGGTGGGTCCGCAGCGCTGCCACCTCGTCCGTGGCGCTCTGAACGACCTCGGCGATGGTGCCGAGGGCGAGCCCGAGCTCACGGAGCAGCAGGATGCGCTGTAGCCGGACCAGGCTCTCGCCGTCGTAGTAGCGATAGCCGTTGGACCCGACGCGCGACGGTGCCAGCAGCCCGATCTGGTCGTAGTGACGCAGCGTGCGGCTGGTGGTCCCGGTGAGCCGTGTGATCTCGTGCATCGACCACTCGTCGTGCGGTTCCATGGTTCCCTCCTGGATCAGTGAGACCAGTGTGGACGTTGACGTCGCGTCAATGTCAAGCCGTACTGCTCCGAACCTGTTCTCACGCTGACCCGCGTGCCGGCGCCTCGCTGCGTCTGGGCGTGCCGATGTCCCCGCTACCGGGTGGGGCGGCGGGGTCGGGGCGGGGTGTTCAGAACGGTGGCGGGCCGAGGTCGCCGTCGCGGGGGTCGGTGACCTCGGGTGCGAGCCCGGGCAGGGGGTTGGTGTGAGTAGCGGCCTGCATGAGTGCTGTGGCCCCGCTCGTGGCGTCGCCGCTGCCACTGCCGACGCAGCTCGGGCAGTCATCGTCGTCGCAGTAGCGTCGGTGATGTCGGGTGAGGTAGTCGATGGTGCCGTCGCGGTTGCGTCGGATGCGCAGCCCGTGCGGGGTGCGCCAGAGGACGGCGCCGTTGCTCAGCACGGTGTAGGTGTAGCCGTGGTGGGTCTTGAGGTTGTGGTGCAGCTGGCACAGCAGTGCGAGTCCGCTGGTCTCGGTCTGGCCGCCGTTCTCGGGGTGCTCGTGGTCGTAGGGGGTGGTGTGGTCGTACTGGCAGTAGAG